>NZ_ABCY02000001.1:0-304431 GCF_000170955.2 Borreliella valaisiana VS116
CTAAAAACCCCAATAGATATAATATATTATTATTATCAAGTTCTATAAAAATAGTTTCACATATTTACTTACATACATATTTACATATTTACATATTTATTACTATAATTATATTTTTAATAATTTTAATTTCTATTTATTCTAATAATTTGGAATATTTAAAAAAAATATAGATTCAAAGGTTTTAGGAACTATAACTTCTACTAATAGTACAATATCTCGTATATTTTCATTTTTAGCGTTAGCTATATGTTAAGTTTTAACTAATTACAAATGCTATAAATAGTAGGTATATTGAAAGGAAATTAAACAAACCCTATTTAATCTGATCTTGAAAAACTAAAACTTATTATTAATAATACTAAAATAAATAATGTTATAGGCGTTTTTAGGAATTTTTTAGTGTTGTACCTCAGCAAATTAAAAAATATTTGAATGTTTAATTTTTTTTTAAATGTCCATGCTCCACAATATCTGATAAGCGAAATAGTAAACATACGAATACAAATAAACAAATTGGTATTAGTAATCATAATTCCCCATTTCATTTCATTAATATTTTAAAAAACAAATTCTTCAAATATAATAAGACTTGTGATAGAAAGGAAACATCAAAGATATTATTTTTATTCATTAAAAAATGATAACATTATTAAAATTTAAAGTTTAATAATGTTATCATTAACTTTTAGAGTTATTTATTTTAAATAACTCTATTCAATTTTTTTATCAACCTTTTTATTTATACTGACAAGCAATTTTTATTGATAAAAATATATCTATTTGTTTATTTAAAAAATTAAAATTTTTTCATATTTATTGTCAAAATAAAACATAATATCAATAATAACCCATACCCGATGTAACTGAATTATTAATAAAGAAAGAAGGGCTTAATAGTTTTTATTTACTAATATTCTGTTTGCCTTTGGTTAATAAACTTTATATTGAAAATTCTATTCCACTTATAAATATTGGATATCTTAATGATTTTTCAGTTATTGGTCCATTTTATATTCCAAATATCTCATCTTGCTACTACTGTACTGAAATAGGAGTTATAAAAAAGTCATCATCTTCTAAATTAGAAAGTAAAATAATACATCATCTGATAACAGCCGCTAGCAATGATTGGTTTAATTTTTGAGTTAATAAAAATATTCTTACTGCTCATAACTTCAACCCCTATATATTATTATTAGCAGTAGTCTTTATCGTAATCGAACATAAGCTCTTATTATAGACGAAATATAATCTTCTCCTTTTTTTGTTTTTTTAATGCTTCAAAATTACCAAGCAAAATGCTAAAATCTTCTTTGGTTAATGAGTAAATACTAGCTACAATAAAATTACTTTCATTTTCTTTTTCTTTAAAAAATTCATCTTTTACATTTAGATTTAATATTTTATTAATTTTTTCTTTATTAAAATATCAAAATCAAAATATTCCAAGTAAAGTAAATATTTAAAGTTCTCAGGGTCATTTTTAGCTATCAATAAAAGGGATAAGAACTATATTCATACCTGAATTTAAAGACTTTTTAATAGCATTTTTAATATTAGAAAAACTTTTTGTAATTGCTTCCATATCATAAGAATCTGTCATCATAATACCAGTAATATTTAAATTTTCCCTTATAATATTTACAATACTTTTGGACATACTAGTTATATCTTTAGAAATTTTAGGAACATTTACATGGCCAATCATGATAAATTTAGCAGCCCTACCAAAAACAAACGGTATGAAATTATTTAGCATTAAAAAGCTTTTACTATAAGGCAAAACCGCCAAATATTTATGTGTATCTATGGTTGTTCCCCCTAATCCAGGAAAATGTTTAATTGCCGAAAATACTCCATGATTCTGCATACCGTCAATAAAAGCTTCTACCATAAGTCCAATATCATAGGCAGAATATCCTCCAAATGTTCTATTTAGTAAAGGGGTATGTGGCACAAATTTTATGTCAGCAACTGGGGCCATATTTAAATTAATACCCAACCTGCGCAATTGTTTAGCAAGAACTTCACCAATTTTATAAATAAGATGCAAATCTTTAACACTCCCCACATACTCCATAGCTGGAAAATTATAAACTCCCATTTTTTTATTTTCACCAGCTCTACTAACTATCCCCCCCTCTTCATCAATAGCAATAAAAATATCATGTCCAATATGACTTTTTATTGCATTAATCAATCCTTTTGTCTGCTCAGCATCTTTTAAATTTTCTCTAAATAAAATTACACCAACGGGATTAATCTTTTTTATTCTATCAATATCATCAATGTCAAGCCCTTGAACATTCTTTAAATTTGTTAAATTTCTAATCCCAATAAGTAAGTTTCTATCTTTTAAAATAGTTTGAAAATCAAATTCACCTAAAAATTTCATCAAATCTACAAGATCTGATTTATCCTTATTAAAATATTCATAATCTATTTCTGGTAAAGATTCTATCGCAAATAAATTTAAACAAACAAAGATAAAAGGTAAAGCTTTCAAAAAGTCCATCTATAACACCCACGCAACAAACCATAATCTTTTAATAACAAAGCAGAAAGAGAACAATCCAAATCTTTAGTAGCATAATAATTATCAACTCTCTTTTCACAATAATATTCATACCCATCTTCAAGATAGTTGCTATTAAGCAACATATCGATAAATAACTTTGCGGGAAGAAATCTTTTGCTTCTATCAACCGTTAAAATTAATGGGTTTTTCATTAATTTTAAAACTTCCCAAGTTATTTGCTCAACCGAAATATATTTGCCAACTTCCTTATCTTGCTCTATAATTCTAATGGGCATTTTTTCTATTATTTCATCAATATTTTTTATCAAATATTCTAAATTAAAAAGCCCAGTAGCACAATTAAATAGTAGCTTATTACCCTTGTTCTCAAATTCTTGTATAATCTCTAAAGAAATTCCCCCACCAATATCAACACAAGTTAAACGATTTTCACTATTTACTGCCAACACCCCTCCCTTAAAATCTGTATTACTTTTAAAACTAAATTCAAATCCAGAAGAACAATCGGTCAAAGCCATTACAGCAAGTGCTTTAAAATTGATTGTAAAGCCCATATTATCAACATTACCAATATATATGAATCTTTTTCCAGATTCATAAAGCTGTAAATAAATATCTTTTAAAATTTTAAAATTTTGACCATGACCGGCAGGCAAAGCTAAAATCGAATTATCATTTTTATTATTCTTGATAGTAAAATATTGATAATTAGAACTATTTAGTTTTTCATAACAATAAACCAAAGGTTGAACAGCTGTAAAAATATCTTCTTTTTTAAAATTGCAAAAATTTACACTTTTAATCAAATCATCTACAAATAAATCATCCAAAAATTTTGAAATAAATTCATCCGTTTTGCAACTAGTCATTTGAAATATTGAAGGCTTAACCCTTTTACCATAAAAAGATTCATATCTTTTGGCAACCATCAAAAGATGTCTGATTTTCAAAGCTAAAAAGGAAAATCCAAAACTACCGTCTTTATTGATATAAGCTGGAGTTATACCCTTTGGAAATTCTCCAAATTTTTCTTTAAATTCAAGTATTTTAGATTCATACCGTATATATAAATCTTCATTTACTCCCTTATTTTTAGCTAAATCAAAATAACTTGTTGCAGAGCCTCCATTTAAAATTCCAAAAGAAAGATACGGAAAAAGAATTAGTCCCAAATTTTCAAGATCATAAGAAGAAAAAATATAACAATCGCCTTCTTCTGAATGCAAAAACTTAGAAAAATCATAAAAATATTTCTTTAAATTATTTTCAACCAAACCTTTCTTAAGTTTAAACCTCAAAATTTTGTCCGAAATATTAAAAATATTTTCATGATTATCATAAGGAAAATATTTAATGGATTCAAAATTATTAATTCCTATCTCACCAGAATTAAGTTTTTCAAGTATCATTTCAGAAAAAATTTTATCAATTTTAATATTCATCAGTAAGAACTAAACCCCTTAAGATAAAGCTTTTAATATAAGCAAAAAAACAAATTTTCAAGTATAATAATATAAATAGCTATATTATTGATTAATTATAGCAACAATATGGCTGGAATATCAATGAGAAGAAATTTACATGCTTAAACAATATTCACTTAACATAAAAAATTTAAAAAAAGCTTTTGACGAGATGATATTTTCTCCTTCAGGATTTAGAAAAATCTTTGCAAAATCAAAAAACAAAGATTCAACAGAAAATGAAATAGGTAATGAAGATAAAGTACTAATAGCACTAATAATCTTTACAATATCAAATTATTTTAAAAATGAGTCCAATCCCTATATTGGATTAGGATTGGATTCAAGACCCACTGGCAATATTATTGCAGAAATAACAATCAAAATATTAATAGCAAATAAAGAAAAGATTAAATTTTTTGGTATACTTCCAATAACTGAAATTTTAGCTTGTACAAAAAACAGCAAAGATTTAAAAGGTTTCATTTATATCTCTGCAAGTCATAATCCAATAGGGTACAACGGAATAAAAATGGGATTAAACGATGGCGGTGTACTAAATTCTGCTAAAACTCATGAAATAATAAAACAAATTAAAAATAATAGTCAAAATGAAAAGTTAATAAACCATTTAATTAACATTCTAAATAAATTCAATGAAGACAAATCTCATTTAGAGTGTTATAACAAAACAATAATATTAGAAAGAAAAAATAAAAACCAATCTTACGAGGCATATAAATCCTTAATACATAAAATAGCACATGAAAACGATATTAACAACAAAAATATCGAAATTTTAAAAAAAAGAATATTAAAAAATCCAATTGGAATAATAGCAGAAATGAATGGAAGTTCTAGAATTAATTCAATAGATAAAGAATTAATAGAATCTTTGGGATTGAAAATAGAATTATATAATGACAAAATAGGTATTTTTAAGCATAATATTATCCCAGAAGGAAAATCTTTAAATGAATGTAAAAAGCTTCTACAAAAAAGATATATACAAGACAATTCTTTTGAACTAGGATATGTACCAGATTGTGATGGAGATAGGGGCAACCTAGTATTTATAGACAAAGCCACAAAAACTGCAACCATCATAGAAGCACAAAAAATATTTGCACTTGTAGTAATTTCAGAGCTCAGCTATCTTTATTATACAGGAATAAAAAATAACATAGCAATAGTAACCAATGATGCAACATCTCTAAATATTGAAAAAATTGCAGATTTTTTTAACGCCAAAGTTTATAGAGTAGAAGTTGGAGAAGCCAATCTAACAGAAATGGCAGATGATTTAAGAAGCCAAGGATTGATTGTAAAAATTTCAGGAGAGGGATCAAACGGAGGTTGCATAATATATCCTTCAAGGGTAAGAGACCCAATTACTACCTTACTTAGTATCGTAAAATTATTAAAAATGAAAGAACTTTACCAAATATGGTGTAAATTATCTAAAAACTACTATAAAGAAAACTATAATTTAAAAGATATTTTAAATACAATAAATTTTTATAGCAATGTAATGGTATCATCTAATAAAGCCAATTTAACAAATCTTAAAATAGAAAATCAAGAAATTTTAAAAAGCAATTATGAAAATCTATTGATTAAAGAGATAAAAAGCAATAAATTATTTCAAGAATTATCAATAGTTGATTATGAAATCATTAACTATGAAGGCAAAAGACAATCTAAGATTAGAACAGGAGATGCCTCTGGAGGATTAAAAGTACTATTAAAAACCAATAAAGAAATTGTTGCAACCTTATGGATGAGAATCTCAAAAACAGAACCAGTAACAAGGGTGCTCAGCGAAGTTATTTATAAAAAAAGAAGCATTTTGTTCAAACTACTAGAATTTAATAAAAACTTAATCAAAAAGGCAAATCTACCATAATAATTATTAATATTGTTTGATTTAAATAATAAGTTTATCACCACTATAAGTTTAACATAAAATCAATAATTTTCATTCTTCATTTTTTGTTTTTTTAGCACTATATTTTATTCCATTCCAAGTTTTTGAAAGGCCTATTAAATCTTTAACATCTTTTATTACTTTATTTGCAATAAACCTTGCCTTGCTGGTACCATCAAAAATAATTTCATCAACGTAATCTTTTTTTTTTGCTTCATAAAAACTCCTTTTATCCCTAATTGGCTTTAAAAAGTTATTCAAAGCTAAAAACAATTTCTTCTTAACCTCAACATCACCCACCTTGCCCTTCTTATACCTACTTTTAAGATCTTCAACTTCTTCATGATTACTATTAAAAATACTGTGATAAATAAAAACAGGATTATTTTCAACATTGCCGGGAATATCTGCCCTTATTCTATTTGGATCTGTATACATAGACATAATTTTTTTTTCTAACAAATTTTCAGAATCGTTTAAAAAAATTGCATTATTAAGACTCTTACTCATTTTATTTTTACCGTAAATACCCACCAAAGGACGAGAATCTGTGAAAACAGATTCGGGTATTGGGAAAAAATTATCTTTGTACAAATGATTAAACCTTCTTGCAAGTTCTCTTGTAAATTCAATATGAGATTCATTATCACGTCCAACGGGAACTAAATTTGCCTTTGCCATTAAAATATCTGCACTCATAAGAACGGGATATCCTAAAAGACCATAAGGAATCTCTTTAAGTCCAGCCGCAATACTCATATCCTTTATGCTTGGAATCCTTTGTAAACGCGCAACAGTAACAATCATTGAAAATATTAAATAAAGCTCAAAGAGTTCGGGTATGGCTGATTGCAAATATATACTAACCTTATTAGGATTAATCCCACAAGCAAGATAATCTAAAACCATTTCCCTAACATTATAAGGTATTGTATTGATGCTTTTCAAATCGGGTTTTGTAGTTAAAGTGTGCAAATCAGCTATAATAAAATATGTTTCATAATCTTCTTGAAATTTTAACCGATTTACTACAGATCCTACATAGTGCCCTAAATGAAGAGCGCCAGTAGGTCTATCTCCCGTAAGCATAA
Source organism: Borreliella valaisiana VS116 (assembly GCF_000170955.2). Classification (NCBI taxonomy): domain Bacteria; kingdom Pseudomonadati; phylum Spirochaetota; class Spirochaetia; order Spirochaetales; family Borreliaceae; genus Borreliella; species Borreliella valaisiana. The sequence goes on from NZ_ABCY02000001.1 coordinate 7,024, forward strand.
CCTTTCTTTTCAAAATCAAATCTCCTTATCTTTGCTTGCAATATGACTAATATTGCTTAAAATCTCAGAACCACCTAAAAATACAGAAAAAGACTTTAACCAACTGATATTATCAACTATTACCTTTACAATCACAGTAAAAGGATAAGCTATTAAAAGGCCCACAATACCCCAAAGCCATCCCCAAAAAAACAAAAAACATAATAGCAAAAATGGTGAAATATCAAGTCTTTTTCCTTGCATTTTTGGCTCAAGAATATTCCCAATTAACATTTGAACAGAAGTATTGTATATAAAAATATAAAGCACTATGTTTAAGTTTGGATAAAATTGAATTAAAGATGTTATTACAATAAAAAACACAGCCAATATAGACCCAATGCTAGGAATAAAATTGAAAACAAAGGTAAGAACTGCCCAAACTAGAGGAAAGTCTTGCCCAAACAAAGTCAATCCAATAAACACCAAAATACCTGTTAAGCAACTAACAAGAATCTTTATTCCCAAATATTTGCCAATTTGATTATTAATCGTATCTAGAGCTCCAATAAATCTAGTAGATACTGGCTTTTTAAAAGCTTTATCAAGTTTCATTCCAAAAACATGTATTTCTGAAAGCAAAAAATACAACAACAAAAAGACTACTACTAAACTACTTGTAAATCCAATAATCTCATTAGAAGCTCTTGTTAAAAATGGATAAATGTAACCAGAGAAATTCATGTTATTAATAACAGAACTATCAATTTTATAACGACTAAGCACATCTTTCATAATAAATGCCAATTGATTTTGATAGTAAGGCAATTGTTTTATTAAAACAGTAACACTGTAATAAACAAAATTAAAAATCAAATAAGAAAAAGAAAATAATAAAAAAAATATAAGAAAAACTATTAAAAATTTTGGAACTTTGAATTTTTCCAAAAAAGTATAAACGGGATAAACCAAAAACACCAACACTATGGAAATAGCCAAAGGTTTAAATACAGCTTCTGCTATTTTAAAAACCCCAATAAATATTAAAACTATGACAATAAAATAAAAAACATATTCTACTCTCCAAGGCCTTAATCCTTGATTTGTATTTAAATCTTTAAACATATTCCCTCTTTTAGTTTTTTTACTGCTTCTATCAACTAAACAAAAGTAAGTAAAATAAATTAAATAAATTTAAACACTCAAGCAAATTTTCTCCATTATCCAATTATACAATTTAGTGCCCTTACTATAATTGGCCTCAGCAAAATCTCCCACTCTATTCTCATAAAACAATTTTTTTGCATTCTTATCATTTCCATGATACACTGTCAAGGTATTTCTACAATGATTTAAAATATTATTTAAGATTTCAAATGCCGGAATATCATTAAATCCATCTGCGATGTAAAATATATTTTTAAAAGGAATTTGCCTTTTACTCTTTGGCACTCTCTCATTAACCTTATCATAAGATCCTTTATTGATTTCAAAAATAACCCTGGTTTTTATTGTATGATCTACAAAGTAACAAACACTGCTTAAAACCTTATTTTTAGAAAATTTATCATCTCTAAGCTCATAAAAAGGCATCAAATACGAGTCTATAAACTCACATGCCCACACTTTGCTCACATAAGGTGCAATTTTGCTTCCCAAAATCATTTGTCTAAACCCGCTTGAAACAATATAAATCTTAACCTGCGAATTATTATTTTCCAACTTTTTATTTATTTCAAATATCTCATCAAACAAACCAACAACCCCTTCAAAAAAGCTTAACTTAGCACCTAAATTAAATAACACTCTATTATCTAGACTTTTAAAAAAACCCTCTCTTACATAGGTTAAAAAATGGGATAAATATATCATTTCATTAGAAATGATATTATAACCATTCTGCTTATAAACATATTCTAAATTTTCAACTTCTTTCCAAAAGGAATAAGAATCAACACAATACTCATCAAACAAAACTTGCTGCATATTACCATAAATAAGAGTATTATCAAAATCAAATATTAAAGCTACAATATTTTCTCTTTCATTCATAAATTCAAAAACAATTTAATTTAATTATAAATTGTGCTTATTTATATATTTTATATTATACTAATATAGGTTAATAAGTACAGTTGTTTTAGCATTGAGATTGAATATAAAATTTATGATAGACATAAATGATTTAAATCAAATAAAAGATACTTTTTCAAGAATTTTAGATCTAAGCTTAATTAGCATCTTGGTATACTACATATATAAAAACGTAATCAATTCTTATTCTACAAATCTATTAAAAGGAATGTTGATCCTCATCTCTATAGGAATTATCTCCTATTATTTAAATCTCTATACCATTAGTTGGCTGTTAAATTATATCGCCAATATATTACCAATAGCAATAGTCATACTTTTTAATCAGGAAATAAAAAAAATAATAATGCAAATTGGAAATTTCAATTTAGCCTTTAAGCTTTCAAATAAAAAAGAAGAAACTTTAAAAGTTATTTCTGAAATTCTAAAAGCAGTTAAACACCTATCTGAAAACAAATCTGGCAGCCTAATATGCATCGAAAAAAAAATACAGCTGGAGCAAATAATAAACAAAGGAACTAAAATTGATGCGCTAATATCTAGTGAACTGCTAATATCACTATTTGAGCGCGAAACCCCTCTTCACGACGGAGCTGTAATAATTAGTAAAAATAAATTAAAATATGCGGGCTCATTTTTACCATTATCTAATGTTGATTCTATTAGCAAAGCATTTGGAACAAGACACAGAGCAGGGCTTGGGATTTCCGAAAATTCTGACGCAATAACAATAATTACCTCCGAGGAGACTGGATCTATTTCCATCACAACCAATGCAAAATTGGAATACAACTTAAGCTTAAACGAAATTAGAAATAAATTGAATCTCGAGCTAATAGAATAAAATAATGAAAATAAGTAAAAAAATAACAAACATAATAAAGTTACTATTTGATGATTGGCAAAATAAAGCCATTTCCATTTTAATAGCTATTCTAATGTTTGTGGCATTTCATTTCAATAAAATAGAATCAATAACAACTGAAAAAGAATTCAACATTGTCTTAAATGATCAAATAGCTCTCGGAAAAATTCCCGACTTTAGCAAAGTCAAAATTACAATAAAAGTCAACAAAGATGATTTAAAATACCTTGATCTTAATAAAATAATATTATTTATTGAAGCATCAAAAATAAAGATTCCTGGCAAATATAAGCTGCCAATAAAAATAAAAAATCTTAATTCAATACACATTGCAGAATATAAGCTCTCAAAAACAAATGTATTGCTAAATCTTGATAACAAAGTCTCTAAATCAGTTAAAATAGAGCCTAAGTTTAAACTTATAGAAAAAGATGGCAAAGGAGAATATTTTATTGCAAAATACAATATACTGCCTGAACATTTATTAGTATGTGGTCCTGAACAAGAACTTAAAAAAATAAACACTATTCAAACCAACGTAAAAGAGTTTGATACAAGAACCCTATTTGTATCAGATTATCTTGAAGTAGTTCCTCCAACCCCTCTAGTTATGCTTGAAAAAAGTCATGTGGTAATCAATATTTATTTAAACAAAAAATATTCAAACACAACAATAAAATTTCCTAATCTTATTTTTAATAATTTAAAAAATGGTCTTGAGATTAAAGATAAGGAAAAAATAATAAACTCAGAAAACAAAATGTTTGTAAAAATAAAAACAAGACTTTCTGAAAAACAAATTAAAACCCATATAAACAATCAAAATATAAGCCTTGCCTTTGATTTAGCAAATGTAAAAACCCCGGGGATTTACAACATTGCCACAAATATAATTCTTAAAGAGAATATCAATGAAACAGAAATATATGATTATGAACCTAAAAAAATAAAACTAGAAATCATCGAAAGCTCAGAGATCAAACCATGAAGTCAATAGGATGTGATATAATAAAAGTCGAAAGATTCAAAAGTTTTTTAGAAAATAAAAAAAAAATGGAAAGATTCTTTACACATAAAGAAATTGAAAATTTTAAATTAAAAGGCGGTAGCATTTTAGAAAGTTTAGCTGGAAAATTTGCAGCTAAAGAATCTTTAATTAAAGCATTAAGTCCACTGTTGCAATATAAAATACGTTATGGCCTTAAAGATATTGAGGTAATAAAATCTTTAAAAGGAAATGCAAAATTTTGCTTGCATAATGAAATTGAAAAATTTGCAATAAACATGAATTTAAAGCTATACCTAACAATATCCCATGAAAAGGAGTACGCTATTGCATTTGTAATGGTAGAAAATTAATTCATGAAAAAAATATCATATTTTACAAAAGAAAAAATTGAATGCCCTATATGTCATTTTAAATTTCAAAAAGAAGAACTTTTTACTGGAAGTAGTAGATTAATAGCTGGAGAGTTAAAAATTGATCTAAAAAGAGAATATATAAAAAACAACAAATATGGCAACATTTATCCTAGAATATATTCTGTAACAGTATGTCCAAAATGCTACTTTGCAGCATTCCCAAGCGAATTTAATTCAATCCCTAAAAACAAAAAAGAAATTTTGCAAAATAAAAAATACGAAAGAAAAAAAATAAATGCGATTTTTGATAACACGATCAACTTCAGCAAATCTAGAACATTAAAAGAAGGAGCTGCAAGCTATATTCTTGCTATGCTGTGTTATGAGCATCTTGAAAAGAATTCTAGCCCTACGTTAAATCAAGCAAAATCAGCAATAAGAGCTGCTTGGACATTTGAAGACCTTGAAAAAGAAGAACCAAACAAAAACTATAATTATCTTCAAAAAATATTTTACCACAAAGCTGCATATCTTTATAAACTAGTTATAGAAAAAGACAAAGACAATTCAGAACCTATTAGTGCATCAACTATATTTGGCCCAGACACAGATAAAAATTACGGCTATGACAGTGTTCTCTACTTATCAGGTCTTCTAGAATACTTTTATGGAAATAAAGAGAATAAAGAATACAGATACAAACAATTAAATGACATAAAAACCACTCTTTCTAAAATAGCAGGAATGGGCAAATCTTCAAAAGAAAAGCCTTCAATACTTTTAGACAAAATCAAAGAAGTTTACTTTAAAATATCAAAGGAAATGAAAAATCTTAAATAAATGAGAAAAATATTAGCTGAGATTGCTTATGACGGATCTATATATCATGGATTTCAAATACAACCAAAAAAGCCTACTGTTCAAGGAGAAATTGAAAAAGCTCTAATGAAAATCAACAAAAAAAAAATAAAAATTCATTCATCTGGAAGAACAGATAAAGGAGTTCATGCAAAAGGACAAATAATAACTTTTGATATAAATATCAATATTCAGCTAAACAATTTAAAAAAAGCTTTAAATGCAATATTATTAAAGAACAGTATAAAAATACTAAAACTCAAATATGTAAAAAATTCATTTCATCCACGTTTTAACGCTAAAAAAAGAAAATACCGTTACTGTATATTAAACAGCAATAACTACTATCCCTGGGAAGGCTATCAAGCTCACTATGTAAACAAAAAACTAAATATTAGCAATTTAAACCAAATGGCTAAAATATTAATTGGAAACCATGATTTTACCACATTTTCATGCATAAAAGATAAAAGCAAATCCAAATTTAGGCATATACATTTTGCTAAATTTAAAAAAAGAGGGAAATATATTATTTTTGAAATAATAGGATCTTCTTTTTTGTGGAAAATGGTAAGATCAATAATAGGCACAATGCTGGATATCGAAATAAAAAACGAATCAATTTCTATTTTTGAAACAATACTAAAATCAAAAAATAGAAACCTTGCAAGAACAACTGCACCCGCAAATGCTTTATTTTTAGATAAGGTTTACTATGAATAATAATATTTTAAATAAAAAACTTTTTTTACTTAAAATATTGACAAATAATATTGAAGGTAAAATTACAGAAAATTTTGAAAAAATAGAGAATGATATTAAACAAAAAATAGAAAAAGCTAAAAGTGTTAAAATTTATCAAAAAAATGAAAATATCAAACAACCTAAAGAAATGTCTATAAAAACCAAAAATTTAACAAACCTATTACCAAATAATAGTTTACAAGAAAAAAGCATCAACAACAATCATATCATAATATATATAAACAGAAACTATCTCGACGAACCTTCAAGGGATATTATAACAAAATGGTGCAAAAGCATAAATATAAACAATTATAAAATAATAGACACTATTGAATCGCTTAACTTAGAAATCAGCAATAAAAACCTTAAAGCAATTTTATCTTGCGAAGAAATAGATTTTTTCTTAAATCAACCGTTAAGAATTCAAATTGTAAGAGGAATAGAACTAAGATTTAAAGGTATTCCGTTAGTTTTTACATACCTTCCTACAAACCAAATAAAAAATCCAGAATTAAAAAAAGAAATATGGCAAGATTTAAAAATAATAAAAGGCATAATAAAATATGGTTGAACATTATCATTCAACTTATTACTATGAAATTGCAATAAATATTCCTTTAAATAAACTTTTTTTTTACAAGTTTAACTTAAATCTAGAAATTGGAATAAGAGTAATGGTTAATTTTAATGGCTCTAATAAAATTGGAATAATTATTAAAAAATATTTTGAAAACGAATTCAAAGAAAAATTTGAATTCAAAATAAAAGAAATTATTCAAATAATAGATAAAACTAAAATAATAACGGAACATAACATTAATTTAGCACATTGGATTAGTAAAAAAACATTCTCGGGCTTTGGAGAAACTTTATTTTTTGGGTTGCCCAAAAATTCAAAATCTAAAAAAAATCAAACATTGCCTTCAATAAATGAGTATCTGTATCCGGATCATAACAAGCGCCTTCAACTAAACAATGAACAACAAAATATTTACAAAGAAATTATTAAATCAGAAGAAACTAATATTTTTTATCTTTTTGGAATACCTGGATCTGGAAAAACTGAAATATTTATCAAATTGTGTGAATATTACTTAACACTAGAACAACAAGTGCTTTTCTTGATTCCTGAAATATCATTAGGATATCAAATAATAAAAAGACTAAAACATGCATTAAATATGCACCATAATAAGATTTATGAATATAACTCTAAAGTTCCAAATTCTAGTAAAAATTTAATATGGAATAAAGTCAAAAATGGAGAAAGCCTAGTTGTTATTGGCATTAAAAGCGTACTAATGCTACCTTTTACCAAATTAAAATTAATCATTATGGACGAAGAACACGAAACTACATACAAATCGGAAAATATTCCAAGATTCCATTCAAGACACATATCATTTTTTTTGCAAAAAAAATTTAATGCTAAATTTATAATGGGAAGCGCAACACCTTCTCTTGAGGCATACCACGCAATGAAACATAACCAAATAAAAAAAATATTAATGCAAAACAAATTCTCTCAAAGCAAAATAAAAGATATAAAAATAATAAATATGAAAAAAGAACCTAGCACAATTTCATCAGAACTATTATACAGTATACAAAAAAGTTTAAATGAAAAAAGACAATCTTTAATTTTCATTAACAAAAGAGGGTATCTAAAAAATCTAGAATGCAACGAATGCGGACATACAATTTATTGTCCCAATTGCTCGTTTGGCCTGATTTACCACAAAAAAGAAAACAAACTTTTATGCCACTATTGTAGTTACAAAACAAAAACAGCAAGTCATTGCCCTCAATGCGAATCAAAAGACATTAAATACAAAACTTATGGAATTCAACTTGTTGAAAAAGAATTAAAAAAATTTTTGCCAAATGCAAAAATTGCAAGAATAGATTCCGATATTACAAAAATAGAAAATATAGATTCAATAAGTAAATTTGAAAACAAAGAAATAGATATACTTATCGGAACACAAATCATCGCAAAAGGATTCAATTTTGAAAATATAAAAACATTAGGTATAATCAACGCAGACATTGGAATAGGATTGCCTGATTTCAGAAGCAGCGAAAGAATTTTTACAACACTCTCACAGATTATGGGAAGAGCCGCAAGATTTAAAGATGACAACACAATTATCATACAAACAAAAAATCCCGATTATTATGCCATAAAGTATGCTTATAAGAACCAATATGAACAATTTTACGAACAAGAGCTAGATATACGAAAAAAATTAAACTATCCTCCGTTTAACAAAATTATTAGAATAATATTTAGAAGCAAAAATGAAGAAGCTGTTAAACAAAAATGTTGGGAATTTTTTGAAAAATCTAAAGAATTTTTACAAGAAGGAATTGAGCATTTGGGTCCATCAGAAGCTATTATGAAGAAAATATCTAAAAATTACAGATATAATATAATATACTTGTCAAAATCCTATAGCTTACTTGAAAAACTAGTTAACAAGACAAGAGAAAAGGTAAAAATAACAAATACTGTTTACATTGAAATAGATTATTATCCAATATCATTAATTTAGATGAAATCTAGTCCTTCTTTACTTAAAGACTTAAGGAACGTTGAAAGCACATAAAGCGCTTTATCATTATGTCCCCCTTCGGGAATAATAAGATCAGCATATTCTTTAGTGGGCTCAATAAACCTATAATAACCCCATCTAGTAGTGCTCAAATATTGCTCAATAACCGACTCCAAAGTACGACCTCTTTTAGAAATATCTCTCCTTAAACGCCTAATAAATCTAATATCGTTTGGAGTATCAATGTATATTTTAAGATCTATTAAATTTCTTACTCTCTCTTCAACAAAAATCATAATACCTTCAACAATAACAACAGGGGTTGGAACAACCAAAACCGTTTTAAGTTGTCTTTTATGATTAATAAAATCGTAAAGAGGCATATCTATTGGGTTATTTTCTTTTAAATTTTTCAAATGTTTATAAAACAAATTATTATCAAAAGCATCCGGATGATCAAAATTTACTTTAGAAAATTCATGTTCATAATCGCCCACACTTTTATAGTAATTATCTTGAGAAATAAGGACAAATTCTGGAATAAACTCACTAATCTTACTCACAACTGTAGTTTTTCCGCTTCCAGAACCACCAGATATCCCAATAATCTTAGCCATCAATCAACTTCTTTTTTTCCATTTGTGGCATGTCTTTCAAAGTACCAGCCACAAACACATTCTTAAACCCCATGCTTTTTAAAACTTTTTTAGCCTCATAAGACTTATTAAAACTTTTACCATAAACAATTATTTGGGATTCAAAATCACCCAATTTATCTTTTTTAGCAAATAAATTATTAAAAGGAATATTAATCGATTTAAAATAATGAGATTTACTATATTCTTTGGGAGATCGAATATCCAAAATTTTTGCTCCATTTTTGATTTTTTCCAGTAAAAATAGATTAATCCTTTTCATCCTAAGGATAATAAAAAACCAAATATAAAAAAAAAGCAGAACTAGTAATACTATAAATTTTGCATAATTCATCGCCATAGTTTTCATGAACATAATATCAAAAAAAATAAAAAAAGGGAATAAAATTGTTTTTTTTGCAAAATTAATATAAAATTCAAGTAAATTATTAACTTATAGCTTAAAAGTAACTCTAGAGTTAAGATGAAAAAGAAAAAAAAGATTCACTATCGTAGAATTAAAAAAAAATTCAAGCTATTATTCATAATACTAGCAAAAAAATTAAAAACTATAACTAAAAATCCCAAATTAATATTTAATAGTACAATACAAATAACTTTGGGCTCTGCACTAATGGCAATTTCCACAAATGTTTTATATATCCCTCATGGACTTCTTAGTGGGGGGATTGGGGGTATTGCATTAATGCTACATTACCTGTTAAGCTTCAATTTAGGATGGACAATATTTGTATTAAATATCCCATTGTTTATTATTGGAATAAAATTTTTAAATATAACATTCATCATTCAAAGTTGGATTGCAATGGGATTATATTCCATTATCATAAACTATTCCCAATTTTTACAAAATAAAATACATATTAACGATATGATGCTTGTATCAATACTAGCCGGACTTATTTCTGGACTTGGACTTGGACTAATATTTAAAGGTAAAGGATCTTCGGGGGGATCAGATATAATTGCGATGATCATTAAAGAAAAATATTCAATTAGTATTGGAACAACAAACTTTATAGTTAATCTAGCAGTATTAATACTTGCAACCTTTTTCTTTAATATTGAAATTGCTCTTTACACACTAATAGCATCATTTGTAACATCTATAATGACAGACAAAACAAGCACTGGATTTGGCAATCAAAAAGCAATATTAGTAATTTCAGATAAAGGAAAAGAAATTGCTTATCTTCTTACAAACAAGTTAAAATTAGGCGCCACATTAATAGACGGAAAAGGAGCTTGGGCAGGAACAGAAAAAACTATAGTATTTATAGTAGTTCCAATAATGCGTTTGTCAAGAATTAAGTATATATCACAAAAAGTTGATCCGAATTGTTTTATTACTGTTATTAACACTAACGAAATCACTGGGGGCAAAATAATAGCTAACTCAATCTCATTAAAACAAGAAATTTTAAATTAAAAATCTTTTAAAAAGAGAACCAAATTATCAATAATCAAATTCAATTCATCGCTTTTGTAAAAATTTCCAAAAAAATTTACAAATCTTTTGGGAAATTCAGAAATGAATTTCTCGAAAGAATTTTTTCCAACATCAATTTCAAGCTTATAAGAATGCAGCATCAAAGTTATTTTTTTTAAACTGCCATCCACTCTGCCATAAACCTCATCTCCCAATATTGGAAAATTAAGATATTTCATATGCACTCTTAATTGATGTGTACGACCAGTTTTAGGTTTTAAAGCTAAAAGAGAATATCCCCCGAAATTTAGCAACAATCTATATTCTGTTAATGATTTCTTACCTCTATCTTTAGAAACGGCAAATTTTTTCCTATTGTGTTTATCTCTATCTATAAAAGATTCAATACTTCCAGAAAAACTATTAAAATTACCCTTAACAATTGCAATGTAGACTTTATTCGTCCTTTTATCTCTAAACTGTTGAGCTAAAAACCTCAAAGTGCTAATGTTTTTTGCACAAATTAACACCCCAGAGGTATCTTTGTCTAATCTATGAACAATACCAGGTCTAATTTTTTCTCCATTAAAATCAATTTTCAAGCTTTTTATATGATATAAAAGAAAATTCACAACAGTATCATCCCAATGCGATATTCCAGGATGACTTAAAATTCCTTGTGGTTTATTCAAAACAATAATATTAGAATCTTCATAAATTATAGCAATAGGGATATTGTTAGGCCTAAGGCAATCAATTTGACTAATTTCTTCGTCAAATTCAATCAGAATTTCATCATCTTTAAAAACAGGCTTAGACAGTTTTATCTTTAAAAATTTTCCATTACTCTTTTTAAACGCTTCTACATTTCTTCTTTTAATCTGACTTCTAGTCAAAACTTCCAAATTGCTTGATAAATAAAGATCTAATCTTAAAGCATTTTCTTTAACAGTAAATTCTCTCTTAAGTCTTATCATATCACTGAAGAAAATAATCAATCAAAGCAATAGTTATAGCGACTATAGCCCCAATGGAAGCTGAAATAATAAATTTTTTATAAATTTCATCTTTTGAAAAATTAGGACCATTTGAAAAAGGATATGGAATGTAATTTGCATTCATTCCACTATAAAAATAGTATCCTACATCAAAAAAAAACAAGCTCAAAAATAAAACTATTGGAAAAGATCCAATGCTAATAGCTGAAAATCTAAACAAATCTTTTGCTGACTTTGACTCAAGATCATTTTCAATATTTAAGGCTTTATTCTCTTGAATATTTTTATAAAGAAAAGAATCATCCTTATCAACAACAGTAATATTATTTTTTTCATGAGTAGCAAAATTGCCACTGGAAGTTAATTTATCTTGCAATGGCAAACTTTTAGCAATACTTAACTTTAAATAATTAAAATTTAGCTTGAAATGATCAAGTGAATTTGAATAAACATTCAAAACACTGAAAAACAACAACAAGCTTCCAATAAACATAAATTTTCTACTTCAATAATTCTAACTTTAAAGTTTCAGTTATTTCATCAATCTCAGAAGAACCAAAATACTGCACAGGACCTGGATACAAATACAAATTATTCAAAGCCCACTTATCACGATTTTCAACAAACTCTCTAAATGGTCTTCCTTCTAAATCAACTAAAGCTTTTCTTATAACAGGCTTTTGCACTCCATACCTCTCTTCCATGTTCATCAACATTGTTAAGGGCACTCCTCCTGCAATCCAATCCGTTGGTTTTGAATTCAAATTTTTTATACAAGACATATAGCCTGTAAGGCCATTTAAAATCAGAATAACTGCATTATATCCCAAACTATAGCAATAATTACTATCAAAATTAGAAGGAAAAGCGCTTCTACCTTCATAACCAAAGAAATGATCAACTGGAATAAAGCTTCCCTTATATTCTCCCCTTTTTTTCATATCGCTTAATCTTGATTGAATCATCTCAATAAACAATTTTTCAGTAGGAACTCTTGAAACATTAAAATTCCCATGAGGATCTCTTTCTAAAATTGAATTTACAAGCTCAAATTGAATAAACAAAGGCAAAGACAAATAAACTGCCTTCATATAATCACTAAGATTGGCAACGAAAACTTCTTTCATCTCTTCAATGTGAAGCCCCTTAAATTCATTTTCATTTTTATCAAAAATATTGCATAATTCAACCATTAAAGACTTAACTTCTGGAATAAATTCAATCACGCCCTCAGGAACTATAACTATTCCAAAATTATCCCCATTTAAAGATCTTTTTAAAATAACAAACACCATTTCATCAACAATTTCAGCCAAAGTTTTCTTTTTAGCCAAAACCTCTTCAGACACAATGCAAATGTTTGGATGAGTTTTTAAAGCACATTCCAAAGCAACATGAGATGCACTCCTACCCATAAGTTTGACAAAATGCCAATACTTTTTAGTCGACATGGCATCTCGACATAAATTACCTATCATCTGAGAATAAATTTTCGTAGCAGAATCAAACCCAAATGAAATTTCAATATGATCATTTTTAAGATCAGCATCAATTGTCTTTGGAACTCCAATAACCTGAATATTCTCTCCCTTCTTTTTAAAATACTCTGCAAGAATAGCAGCATTGGTATTCGAATCATCACCACCAATAATAATAATTGCATCAAGATTGTTTTCTTTAGCAACAAATAGAGCTTTGTTATAATGCTCTTCTGTTTCTATTTTTGTTCTTCCAGAAGATACAATGTCAAAACCTCCGGTATTTCTGTAAAAATTTACCAAACTCTCAGTAAGTTCAATTTTATCATTCTCCAACAAGCCTAAAGGGCCTCCCTTAAATCCAAAAAGCTTTGAATTTGTATTAAATTTTTTTATTGCATCAAAAACACCAGATATAACATTATGCCCCCCGGGAGCAGGTCCTCCAGAAAGAATAATACCAATATTTAAAGCTTTTGAAAAAAATAAATTAGACTTGCCCTCAGTAAAACTTACAATTGGCAACCCATAAGTATTTTTAAAAAATTCCTTTAAAGCCTGTCTATCTTGAATTGCTTCAGTTTTTTCTCCACAAACTAAACTAATATTCTTAAAATCTTTTTTTAAAATATCTGGCAACTTGGGAATATATTTTTGCCTTTCTTGCTGAAAAAGAGAAGTATTCATACATTTTCCTCCTAATTTCCTAATTATTTAAATTAAGCCTCTATTATAATTTAAATATAAAATAATTCACAACTAATATCTATATATGATTTAAAACTAACATAGCATCACCATAAGAAAAAAATTTATAACTTTGATTTACAGCTTCTTTATAAGAGTTAAACACAAAATCTTTGCCTGCAAATGAAGAAACCAACATCAAAAGAGTAGATTGTGGTGTATGAAAATTCGTAAAAAGCATATCGACAAACTTAAAACAATAGTTTTGATCAGGATAAATAAAAAGATTTGTACTTTGCTGACCTGTTTTAAACTTCCTAAGTTTATGATCATAAGATGACTCCAAAGCCCTAAGCGTTGTAGTGCCAATTGATAAAATTTTTTTACCAAGAAATTTTGCATTCTCCAATCTATCAGCCACACTATCTTTTATTAAAAAAGTTTCAAAATGCATTTTATGCTCTTCGATCCTTTTTGATCTTACAGGAAGAAAAGTGCCAAGCCCCACATGAAGAGTAACAAAATCATATTCAATATTGTTCTTTTCAAAAACAGAAAACAAATCTTTGCCAAAATGCAATCCTGCAGTTGCAGCAGCTGCAGAACCAATGTACTTAGAATAAACAGTTTGATATCGATCTTCGTCTATTTTATCATAATCTCTTTTAATGTAAGGGGGTATAGGAACAAAACCGTGCTTTTCAAAATAATCTTCTCCAACATCAGCATCAAATTTTAAAACAATCTCACTACCATTTTTCGACAAAATTTTACCGATTAATCCTTCGGGAAATTTGTAAACATTGTCAACAATTTGCTTTTTGGACTTAGAAATCAACGCAGTAAACATAGCAGTACCAATTCTATCTAAAATCAAAAATTCAACATTACTACCAATCTCTGATTCTGCATACATTCTTGATTTTCTAACTTTTGAGTTATTAAAAATAATAAAAGTATCGCTATTTATATATTTTAAAATATTGTTTACAGAATTTTCATGATAAATTTTTTGCAATTTGGGATCTAGCACCATTAACCTTGAAGATCCTCTTTTTTCACTTGGATATTGAGCTATTAAAGAATGGGGTAAATTAAAATGAAACTCTTTGGTTTTCACTAAGACTATCCTCTTTCATCTCTAAGTTTAAGTGAAGATACGCAAATTCAGTAGCTTTACGACCTCTGTGAGTTCTATTAATAAATCCTTTCATAATTAAATAAGGTTCATAAAAATCTTCAAGAGAATCTGCTGTTTCCCCTACAGAAATAGCTAAAGTATCAACACCTACAGGCCCTCCATTAAACTTCAATATTAAACTCCTTAAAATATTTCTATCTTGCTCATCAAGACCTTCTCCATCAATTCTAAGCATTTCAAGCCCAATTGAAACAATATCACTTGTAACAACCAAACTTCCAGTTACCTGAGCAATATCTCTTATTCGCCTTAACAATCTATTTGCTATGCGGGGGGTTCCTCTTGAACTTCTTGCAAGAAGAAAAGCAGCATCCTCTTCTATTTCAATATTTAAAATAACAGAATTTCTCCTTATTATCTCAACAAGCTCTATTTCGCTGTAAAGTTCAAATCTTGCAGTAATTCCAAATCTCGCATAAAGTGGAGATGTTACTTTTCCCGGTTTAGTAGTAGCTCCAATCAATGTGAATTTTGGAAGTGGCATTCGAACAGTTCTTGCATTAGCTCCTTGCCCGATTACCCAGTCTAGCTCATAATCTTCCATAGCAATACAAAGCATTTCTTCTATTATTGGTCTAAGTCTATGTATTTCATCAATAAATAAAACACTCTTCTCATCAAGACCTGTCAAAATCCCAATAATATCTTTAGGTTTGTCAAAAGCCGGAGCTGACGTAATCTTAATTGAAGCATTCATCTCAAAAGCAATAATACTTGCAAGAGTAGTTTTCCCAAGACCTGGTGGACCACTTAAAAACACATGATCTAAAGCTTCATCTCTCTCTTTAGAAGCTCTTATAAAAATACTAAGCGTCTCTTTAACATTAGCCTGACCTTTAAAATCTTCAAAAACTTTGGGTCTAAGCTCATTCTCACCTTTATCATATAAATAATTTTCACTAGAACTTAAAAAGTTTATACTATTTTCGTCTTTCATAAACACCTCTTAAAGACTATTTTATAACTACCAAAAACTAACTATTAATTCGAAATTCTTTTCAAAACCTCCTTAAATAAAAACTGCTCCTTTTCAGAGTCTTTTAAATTTGAAAATTCAACTAAATTGTAAGCTTCCTTAAGCTTACTATTAACAATTTTTCTGTCAAATCCCATGCTAATAATCGACTCTTCTAATTCTTTAAATCTAAAAAGATTAGATTCAAGCTCATTATTAATCAAAAGTTTACCCTGAAGATGTAAAAACATTTTACCAGCCATTTTTTTACCAATGCCTTTGATTTTAGCAACAAGTTCAACATCTTCCCTATCAATAGCGTCCTTAAACTCATTATACCTTATATTAGAGAGCACTCTTAAAGCAGCCCTTGGACCTATTCCACTTACTCCAATAAGTCCTTTAAAAGTTTCTCTTTCATCTGAATTCAAAAATCCAAAAAGTTTCAATTCATTTTCTCTCGTATAAAGATAGGTAAAAAGTTCAACTTTGTCTGACAACTTAAAATTAGCAAGGCAAAATGCACTAACTAAAAGTTCAAATTCAAAAACAGTAGTCATTAAAACCAAACTAGATTCTTTTTTTTCTACAACTTTACCATGAATCTTATTTATCATATAATTAAATTATATTACACAGAAACATCCAATTTAAAGCAAAAGCACTAAATAAAAAAAAGGACAATAAATGAAAAACCAATTTCTAAATAGCTATTTTCAATTAATTATAACTATTTTTTTAATCTCATCTATAACTATAGCAGCAGAAGAAACAACAAACACACTAAAAGTTCCTAATGGATTTAAAGTCGAAATTTTTTTAAACAACACAATTGAAAAACCAAGGGGAATTACAAGCGATCAAGATGGGAACATATTCATAGGGTCTGGAAGCAATTTTGCATATTTTGTAACAAAAAACAAAAAAATTTATACCATAGCAAAAACCTTAAAAAAACCTATTGGTATTGCTTATTGGGATAATAAATTGTATATATCTTCTGTCGATAAAATATATGTAGTTGAAAATGTAAAAGAAGAAATTAATAAAAGCATAAAATCAAATAAAGACTATACATGGAAAATGCAAATTTTTTCACTTTTACCCAAAAATACTTCCAACATGCACTCCGGACGTTATATTAAAGTAGATCCTAAAAATAATAAATTAATAGTAAACATAGGATCCCAACATAATGCTAAAATCCCCCCAAAAAAAGAAGCAATACTTCTTAGCTTCGATTTAAAAACAAAAAACGAAGACATAGTTGCCTTTGGAGTAAGAAACTCAGTTGGATTTGATTTTCATCCAATTAGCAATGAAATGTATTTTAGCGACAATGGCCAAGACGGATTGGGAGACAACATTCCCCCAGACGAAATAAACCTAATAATCAAACATAAAGAACATTTTGGATTTCCCTATGTGTTTGGAAAAAACCAAAAAAATTATAATTTTTATAACAAAGCACCCAAAAATACTAAATTTATCCCATCTATTTATGAACTTCCTGCACATGTAGCCCCACTTGGAATACACTTTTATCAAGGAAATAGCTTTCCAAAAGAATATATTAATAAATTATTCATAGCAGAACATGGTTCATGGAACAGATCATCCCCTATTGGCTACAAAATAACTACACTGGATATTGATCCCAAAACCAGAATAGCAAAAAATTACAAAGTTTTTTTACATGGATTTTTAAAGTTCGATAACTCTAAATTTGGGCGCCCTGTTGATATAATCACATATTATGACGGTTCAATTCTTTTTTCAGATGATTTTGGAAATAAAATTTACAGAGTCTACTATGAAAAGATTTAAATAAAATTAGAAAATCAGCTTAATTCTTCTGGAATCTCCAAATTATGAATTACTTCTTGAACATCATCAAAGTCTTCAAGCTTTTCAACAAGAAGAATTATTTTTTCTGCTTGCTCTTTGTTTAAAAAAATTTTATTTTCCGGAATTAAAGCTATCTCTGCCATCTCTTCTTTAAATTTAGTTTTCAAAAAAGATAAGACTTTATCAAAATCATCAGGACTTGTAATAACTTCCGCTTCATTATTTGAAACTAAAATATCCTCAGCACCAACTTCTAATGCAAATTCCATTATTTCATCCTCAAGATATTTTTCTAAATTGTAAACAATAAGACCCTTTCTGTAAAACATATATGAGACTGAACCTGGGGTTCCAAGAGATCCTCCACCTTTTGTAAGAACACTTTTTACATCACTAGAAGTTCTGTTTTTATTGTCTGTCAAGCAGTTAATCATTAGAGCCACTCCATAAGGAGCATAAGCCTCATAAGTAATTTCAAAATATTCAACTCCTTCATTACCACCAATACCCTTTTTTATTGCCTTCTCAATATTATCTTTTGGCATATTGGCAACCTTAGCCTTATTAACAGCGACCCTTAGTCTCGGATTAGACTCAATATCTCCCCCACCTATTTTAGCTGCAATAGTTATTTCTCTTATTAGCTTTGTAAAAAGCTTATTACGTTTTGCATCAAGAGCACCTTTTTTTCTCTTTATTGTTGACCATTTGCTGTGACCAGACATTTACACCTCCACCAATTTTTCCAACCGATCTAAAATGTCAAACTTATTATTATTAATCAAATGAGCTTTAATTGTGTTAAACATTAACATAAGAACCGTAACAGGCCCTATTCCTCCCTTAACAGGGGTAATAAATTTAACATAATCTTTAATATTGTCAAAATCTGTATCACCCGAGAGAATTTTTCCGTTATTAGTCTCAATTTCAGAAATACCAATATCAATCACATAAGGTTTTCCACATAACATGCTTTTATCTATCAACTTAGGCTTACCAACAGCAGAAATGACAATGTCTGCCTGTCTTAAATAAACATCTAAATAAATGCTTTTACTGTGACAAGCAATAACAGTTGCATCATAAGGCTTTGATGAGAGTAATATTGAAATAGGTTTTCCCACAAGAGGACTTCTACCAACTACAACAACCGTTTTTCCCGATGTTTTTATTCCCTCATCTCGCAAAATCTTTAATACAGCAAGAGCCGTGCAAGGAATAAACCCTTTTTTATCACCCAAAATCATTTTACCTAAATTAATAAAAGATAAGCCATCAACATCTTTTGAATAAACTATACCATTTAAAATAGAATTCAAATCCATACCTTTCAAAAGAGGCAATTGAACAATAATTCCATCTGTACTTAAATTTTTATTTTCTCTATCAATTACTTCTAAAATATCGCTTTGAACAAAATTTGTAGAAAATTTAATTACTTCAACATTTAAGCCAATATCTTTTGCAACTCGATTCTTAATTGAAACATAAAGCTTGCTTGCAGACTCATCATTTGCTAAAATAACTTTTAATGCAATTTTATCTTTCAAGTCGTGTTGTTTTAAGAATTCTTTTAGCATTAAATAATACTTACTCGCAAAATCCTTCCCATTAAAAACAGTATTCAAAATATGCCTCTTAAACTTAACAAGATTACCTTAATATTATACTTAGATTGTCAATATAAGGAAAGATAAACCACTAAATTTCAAATTGTAATTAAATTTATTTTAAACTATAATAAACAAGGATAATAATTTTAAAAGAATGGAGAATAATGAAAAGGTATCTTTTTATAACACTAATTGCATTCTTACTAATTGGTGTAAACATAAAAAAAATTGAGGCCGCAGCCAATATTGATAGACATACAAACTCTACTTTGGGAATAGACTTAAGTGTTGGAATGCCTATTTTTTACAACGACTTATCAAGAGCTTATTCTACCAATTTATATCCGGGGGGTATTGGGGCAATAAAATATCAATACCATATTTTAAATAATTTAGCAATTGGGCTTGAACTAAGATATATGTTTAACTTTGACATTAACCACTCTTTTAATATATTAAATCCAGATTCAAGTGTAGGTAAAATTTTTTATAGTGTGCCTATTACATTTTCAATAAACTATATATTTGATATAGGAGAATTATTCCAAATTCCAATTTTCACAAATGTAGGGTTTTCTCTTAATACGTATGGGGACAGAAATAACAATATTACAAATTTAAGAACTTTTGATGCACTTCCTACAATCTCTTTTGGATCTGGAATTTTATGGAACTTTAACTATAAATGGTCTTTTGGAGCAACAGCATCTTGGTGGATGATGTTTGAATTTGGAAATTCTGCTAAAATGGCACATTTTGCACTTATATCATTATCAGTTACAGTAAATGTAAATAAATTATAGGATAAAAATGAAACAAAAATATGAAAACTATTTTAAAAAAAGATTAATTTTAAGCCTATTAATATTTTTACTAATAGCATGCTCAAGCGAATCCATATTTTCCCAACTAGGAAATCTACAAAAAATAAACCATGAACATAATATTTTAGGCAGTTCAAGTCCAAGAGGAATTTCTCTGGTAGGAGAAACTCTCTATATTGCAGCTATGCATTTATTTAAAAAAGAAAACGGCAAAATAGAAAAAATTGACTTGAGCAATTCTTATGAGTTTATAAATGACATTGTAAATGTATCTGGGAAAACCTATCTTTTAGCACAAAACAAACAAGCGGAACTAGAAGTTTGTGAGCTAAATGGAAAAGAATGGACATTGAAATTTAAAAAATCACTAAAAGCATATAAATTCTTAAAATCTGTAGGAAAAGATGGCATAAAAGAAGCATATATTTTAGCTATAGATAAAAACAATCAAGAGAGAATTTTTGATCTACAAGGAATTGACAAAACACCATCGCAAGCTACTGAAAACGACAAATTTTATCAAGTATCAAATGAGGATAACTTAATTACAGGAAATTCACTTAAAATATGGCAAATGAATAACAATACATATAGAAGCATAGACTATCAACAAGCCAAAGAAATAATGCCTATCATTAAAACAAGCATTAGGGGTTTTTCTGAAATTTTAGTGATGACTGGTGGTTATAATAATTTAGACACAAAATTCAAAGTATATTCAAATGCAAATAGTTACACAACACCAATATTTATTCAAGAAGAAGTAGGCGAATTTAACGGCTACTTTGCAAGAGAATTTAATGATGTAATATTAATCGGAAGTAATAATGGATTTGCAGAATTTACAAAAAACAAAGAAGGAATTTTTGCTTTACAAGCACCCTCAAAATCTGTAGCGCCTGGGGCTTATAATGGTTCCCAGCTAAGCAAAACAGGTCTTAACGATATTATTCCCGTATCAAACAACACAATTTACATATTAACTCAGGGTAAAGGTTTGTGGAAATTGGAAAACAAAAAATTAACTAAAGAATAAAGAATAAAAATTTGTTATAAATTTTTCATATCTAGATTTATTAAAATCTACATCATAATATTTTTTAACCTTAATTTTCAAATTGAAATTAATCTTAGATCTAAAATATAAATAATTTATATTATTTATATTAAAAATTCGACCCTCATCATTCATAACCTTAACCTCAAGATCCAAAAGAAGTTTAGCAAAAAAAATATCTCGGGTAATCACAAGACTGTACCTATCTGCTAAATTCAAAATAAATACATCAACATTGTCTACCACTTCTAAAGCAACATTTTCTGTTTTTTCCAAACTCAAAAACTTATTAGAAACTATAATAAGCTTTGATTTATTGTGCAATATAAATTTTTGTAAAAATTTTATTATCTTAAAATTACAAGAATCAGCATCAACAAAAATTTTATTTAACAATCTTATAGTCCACTACCTTAAATGCTAAAAAAGAAACAATAGTGTTTTTATTAATAGGCCCAAATATTCTAGAATCATTTAAAACACTTAAATTGTCATTTAATAAAAAAATTTCATTTTTTTTCAAAATAAAACACTTAATCACTTCATCTGTTTTAAAAAAATTATTCAACTTGTAATAGCTAACCAAATTGCCATTCAAATAAAAAAAATCTGTATCCTTTTTGTTTACCAAAACATTCAAACCTCTAACATATACAGAATCACCCTGAACGGCTGCTATTCTTGAGACCTTATAGCTTGCTCTTTTAAAGATTTTATTTAAAAAAAAGAAATCTTTTATTAAAGTTAATAAAAAATTATTACTTAACCTAAAATCTTCATAAAGAACAATATCATTCATTTTCAAAGGAATAAAAAAAGATGTTAGATGTGTTGCAACAAAAAATAAACTAGAATTTTTTGTTATTGTCGGCAACATGTCATTACTTTTAATAATAAAAATTTGCAAAACAAACTTTGTGAAAAAAAAATTTAACATTAAAAATGTTAAAACATATTTAAAAAAAATTTTTCTTTGTTTTTTTCTTAAAAGCCTTTGCTCAAAAGTTAAGTATGGAGCCACTTTAAATAAATCCTACCCTAGAAAATGGAAGATATATTATCAAGGTTCTTCCAAGTACTTTATTTTTATTGATCACTCCAAAAAACCGACCATCATGAGAATTATCCCTATTGTCCCCAATTGGCAAAACATATCCATAAGGAACATAAATTCCATAATCTCTCATTATAGCTTTTTCTATATAATAATCAACATAAGGCATAAAAGCAGATAAATACTTATATTCCAACCTTTCAAGCTCAAACCTATCAATCACTCTAACATCAAAAAATGAAAAATCGGGAGCACTACTTAAATTTATATTTAACTGGCTCAGAGCAATAAACATAGCAAAATCACCATAAATCCCATAGTCCTCATTTTCCACAATTTTTTTAATATTAAAATTTTGATCAACCAAATCCCGATAAGAATCTTCTAAAATAAAATTTTCTTCGCCTTCTTTTTTAACATAAGCCTTACCGTTGTTAAATCTAACAATTTTACCATCTGCAAATAAGCCTCTTTTTACGAGGAATCTAACATTAGGATTGCCATATTCATCTCTATCAAGATCAATAAAAGATAGCGTTAACATGTAAAGTATTCTTTGAAAAATATCAAAAAAAACACCCTTTGATTTATACTCTGGATTTTCAAAAATAATAATATCTGATTCTTCTGGGGCTTTAAAACCATTAATCTTAAACAATCCTGGTAAAAGTTCCGGGCCGTAAGAAAATTTATCTACAAACAAAAAATCCCCTATTTGAAGAGTATTTTCCATTGAACCCGATGGTATTTTATAAGCTTGAATAAAATACTGATTTATTACCAAGACAAAAATTGCAGCCGCTACAAAATCAAATAAAAAGTTTAGCAAAAATCCTCGTTTCTTAGCCCTTAATTTGCAAAAATACTTTTTTCTTTTTCGATATGTTAAGTATTTTTCAACAAAATACACCAAAAAAGATGCAAATTTATCCAATTTTCTTAAATACATAATCTAACCTCAAGAATTAAATCATACAAAATATTGACACTTATTTAAATACTTTTCTATACTTTAAAAGATGAAAGAAAGTGATGAGAATTCAAATATTGAGCTTTTTGAAGTTAAATTAAAACCAATTCTAGGAATATCGCCCAAAGTTTACGTATTTCTTACAACGATAATACTACTTTTAAGTTTAATATCAATTTTAATAATCATACCTAAGTTTAAAAATCCAGGAGCATATTTAAAAATAAATTCTAATATTGAAAATACTTACATCTATTTAAACGAAAAATATATCGGCAGAACTCCACTTAAAAAATATATAAATGCCACTGAAGGAATTATTAAAGCAAAAAGGATGGGATTTAAAACCTACGAACAAAACATAAAAATTCACAATAAATTTTTTGGAAGCTACAATTTACAAATAAATTTAGAGCTGGTTGATCCTGAAAAGATCATTAAACAAAGACAAAAAGAGCTCTCTATAATGGTGAGAATAAAAAATATTAATGAAAATACAAAATTAATTCCTGTATTTTCATTAATATCTAGTGAGCTCAAAGAACATCCCCAATACATTAAAAAATTTCTAAAAGACTCAATACCTCACTTAAATTCAATCGAAATGTTTAAAGATTTTCTAAACTCATACAAATTAGTGTATTCAATAGATCAAAACAATAGTAATCAAGAAATATGGAACTCTCTAAAAACAAATTTTGATTTAGAAAATAGAGCTATCTTTTGGTTTTTAGAAAATTTAGACAAAGATCTGAAAATACTAACAAAAGATAAGCCTTGGGTTAAAACATTAACCAAAACTCTAGACAATGAAAATATTCAATTAATTTCCAAAAATGAAAAAATTAACATAAAGTTACCTGGATTTAAAAAAATAAACTCAAATAAAATCGAGAAAATTCAAAATTATGAATTAGATTCAAAAAATATTTCACTAAAATCTACCTACAATATAAAAGAATTTCTTATTCAAGAGCAAAATGTTACAAAATATGAATATCAAGATTTTTTAAAAGAAAATCCAAAATGGACATTAAATAACAAAGAAAGTTTAATAAAAGAACAGCTTGTGGATGAAAATTATCTTAAAAATTTTAATCAAATAGGCTTAAATGAAGCTATCACGGGAATATCTTATTTTTCAGCATTAGAATATGCCAACTGGTACTCTAAAAAACTTCCCGACGGATTCAAAGCAAGACTTCCCATATCACAAGAATGGGAATTATATCAAAAAGAACCAAACAAAAAACCATTAAATATCAATGAAATATCAAAAAAAGTTGGATTTTGGAATTTAATGCAAAATTCGTCTTTTAACGATATTGCAATATTCAAAAATGAAAAAAATTTTTATAACGAAAATTCAAATTTTTATTCATTAATAACAGAAATTAGAACATACTCTCATCAAAATAATAACTTACTCAATCCATCAACTAAAGCTTCTTTTTTGAAGAATTGGAGTTCTCCAAACATTGGCTTTAGATTGATTGTATCAAAGGAATAGATTTGAAGACAAACGATTTGTTTCTTGAAAACAAAAAGGCAAAATTCAATTACTTTATTGAAGAGAAAATAAGTTGTGGAATAGTACTGCAAGGAACCGAAGTGAAATCAATAAAAGCAAAGAAATTATCATTTAATAATAGCTTTGCAAGCATAAAAAAAGAAGAATTGTGGCTTGAAAACTTGCACGTATCAAAATATAAAGAAGGAAATATCTTCAATCATGATGAATTAAGACCCAGAAAACTTCTAATAAGAAAACAGGAATTACAAAGACTGAAAAAATTTAAAGAAAAAGAAGGATACACTTTAATTCCTATTAGCTTTTATTTAAAAAAATCGATAATTAAAGTAGAAATAGGAATATGCAAAGGAAAAAAATTGCATGATAAAAGAGAAATACTAAAACAAAAAAGCATGAAAAAAGAGCTTAGTAGAGAAATAAAATATAAATAAAAACTCTGATTTTTCAATTACAATGAGTAATCACAATACAAAATTGCAATCACTCATTTTTATAATAAAATAAAATTAATAACTTTTCTTGAAAGACAGTTCAAACCCAAGAGCACTAGCTTGACCTATATTGACATCAAAATTAGGCTCAAATCCTCCCAAAGCTATATTAAGGCTATTTTTCAGCTTCTTATTATAACTATTGGCAAATGTAAATGGAAGAATAATTTCTGTTAATCTTGTCACAGTCATAGTAAGCATACCTGCCAACATCATTCCCTTACCCCAAGTCCATTTAAAAGCAACTTTTTTAGCATTATTACCTAAAGCTTTAATATCTAAATAAGCTCCCGTAAGTATTAACCCTATACCAACTGCATCAAATCCAAGAATAAGAGAACCCCCAAGAATATCTCCTTGAACAAAAGAACCTATCCCAAACCCTAAAAAAAGGTTCAATAAAAATGGTACAATAGGATCTTTCTTGTTAGTTTCATAAGCCAAAAGTTTTTCTCCCGCCCCCAGATTAAAATCACTTTTAGAATCATAAGCTTGAGCAAAGCTAGAAAAAACACAAAAGGTTACCAAAACAAAAATTAAAAATTTATTCATAAAAACCCCTTCATTAAAACTGGTACTATGTTAGCATATTAATGAAATTTAAAAAAGGTTTTTAAAACTATTTAAATTTAACTTTTTTCAAATTGTTGCCTGAAATTCGCTTCCCAATAGAGCTTCTTGATTTGACTATAAAATTCGTAATTTCAATTCTTTTAACAATGTCTTTATTTGTAGAAAATTCTACAAATTTAGGGCTTAATGAAAAATCTACAAATTCATCATTTTCTCCCAAAAATTCATAGACTTTATCTGTAATAAATTTATCTATTTTAAATCTTTTAACATAATAAAAATTGTCAAGCTTATTAAGATAAATTATTGAAAATATTTGTTCTTTTGAATTATTTACATCATAAACCAAAGCACATACATTTTTTTTATCTATAAATGCCTTATCTTCAATATTTTTAAGAACATAGCTATTTTCCCTAAAAATCAATATTTTATCATAATAACTAGCATTTCCAATAAACTCACCACCAAAAAGACTAGTTCCTACAAAACCTTCTGCCAAGTTCAAATAAACTTTCATATTCTTTGTAGCTATTTCTTTTACACTCTTTGATTTGATTAAAGAAATTTCGGTTTTCCTTTGATGCTCTTTAGAATACTTTGCAAGTAATAAATCAATAAAGTTTATTGAATATCCCCTTATTGAAGAAATACTGCTATTTACACTCTTTAATTCTTTATTTAAAATTTTAATATCCTTGGAATTTTTATCAATATCAAAAAGACTTATTTTTCTAATTGGAATCTTAAGCAAATTTTCAACATCTTCTTTAAAAACTTCCCTTGAAAAAGATTCTTTATAGCTTAAAACCTCCGACAATATTATATTTACAATATTTTCTTCTTTAGAAATTGTTTCAAGAAGTTTATAAATCTTTTTTTCAATAAAAATTTGCTCTAGTGTTTTATAAAATATTTTTTCAAGAATTTTACTTCTTTGTAATTCAAGTTCCATTTTTAAAATTTTTTGAAGATGGGCTGCATGAAATTTAATAAGATCTTTAATGGTATAAACAACAGGATACCTCTCACTAAGCAATAATAAATTAACAGAAATTGATATCTGGCAATTTGTATAATGATATAACTTTTCAATCACTTCGCTTGCATAAACACCTCGCGGCAAAGATAGTTCTATGGCCACATTCTCAGCAGTAAAATCATTAATACTTGAAACTTTAATATAATTTTTTCTAATTGCTTTCTCAATTGAAGATATCAAGCTCTCAGTAGTCTCACCAAAAGGTAATTCCCTTATTACAATTGTTTTTTCATCTATAGTTTCAATTTTAGCTCTAACTAAAACTTTACCGTTACCATCAGCATATTCATTAACATCAACTATTCCTCCTGTTGGAAAATCAGGATATATATCGTAAGTCTCTCCAAGAAGCTCGCTCTTTACTGCATTTAAAATTTCATTAAAATTGTGAGGCAATATTTTAGCTGCCATTCCAACAGCAATTCCCTCACCTCCCTGAATTAAAATAACAGGAATTTTTGCAGGATAAAGCAAAGGTTCATTATTTCTTCCATCATAAGAAGATTCATAAATTGTTATCTCTTTGCTATAAAGAACATCAAAAGCTAAAGGTGTTAATCTGCACTCAATATATCGAGAAGCAGAAGCGGGATCACCTGTAAACAAATTACCAAAATTGCCCTGCTTTTCAATAAATAAATCTTTGTTGGCAATATTAACAAGAGCCTCATAAATTGACGTATCACCATGAGGATGATATTTCATTGTATTACCAACAACATTTGCAACTTTATGAAAATTACCGTCATGCATTTCAAAAAGAGAATGTATAATTCTTCTTTGTACTGGTTTAAATCCATCAACAACACTAGCAATAGCACGATCTTTAATAACATAAGATGAATATTGCAAAAAATTATCTTTAAGTACAGTTCTAATATCCATTAGATCAAATTCTCCATAATAAAATTCCGCCTCTCAGGAGTATTTTGCCCCATATAAAACCTCAATTTCTCTTTTATTTCTTTAATATTAAAAAGATCCACTTTTGTAAGTTTAATGCTCTTAATATCAATAAAACCTTTAAATTCATTTGGAGAAATTTCACCAAGGCCTTTAAACCTTGTTACTTCACATCCCCCCTTAAGCTCAAGAATAGCTTTTTGTTTTTCCTCCTCAGAATAACAATAGATAGTGTTTTTTTTGTTCCTAACCCTAAAAAGAGGAGTTTCTAAAATATACATATGGCCATTTAAAATTAAATCTTCAAAAAAAGTCAAGAAAAAAGTTAACAACAAGTTTCTAATATGAAATCCATCAAAATCTGCATCGGTTGCTATTACAACCTTATTGTACCTTAAATTTTCAATTGATTCTTCAATGCCAAGAGCCACCATCATATTATAAAGCTCTTCATTTTTATATATTTCAGATTTATTTTTTTCAAACATATTCTGAGGCTTCCCTCGAAGAGAAAATATAGCCTGAGTATAAACATCTCTACAAGATACCATTGAACCCGTTGCAGAATCACCTTCTGTTAAGAAGATCATGGTTTGTTCTGACTGCTCACTGCTGCCATTAAAATGAAACTTGCAATCCTTAAGTTTAGGAATTTTAAAAGATATTTTCTTTGCTCTCTCCCTTGCTTCTTTTCTCACACTACTTAGCTCTTTCCGAAGTCGTTCATTGTCAACTACTTTTTTCTCAATCAATTTTGCAAGTATTTTATCTTTGTACAAAATTTCAGAAATTATCTTTTGCACTTCCTTTGCAACATTACCTCTAGTTTCAATATTTCCAAGCTTATTCTTAGTTTGGCTTTCAAATATTGGGTCTTTAATTTTAACAGAAAGAGTTGCAACAAGCCCTTCCCTAATATCTGTTGACGAATATGTTTTTTTAAGAAAATCGTTAATAGCTCTTACAAAGCCTTCCCTAAAACCAGTCTGGTGGGTGCCTCCATCGTTGGTATATTGACCATTAACAAATGAAAAATAAGTCTCCCCATAATTATTTGTATGAGAAAAAGCAAATTCTAAGGTTTTACTAGAATAGTAAACAATATCATAAAGCAAATCATCACTTTTAATTTCTGAATTCAAAAAATCTAAAAGACCGTTTTTGGATTCAAAAATTTGATTATTATAGTTTATTATAAGTCCTTTATTCAAACAAACATAATGAAAAAATCTTCTCTTCAGAAAATCTTCACTGTAAGAATATTTTCCAAATATCTCTGAATCTGCTAAAAACTCAACATAAGTACCGTCTTTATCAGAAGATTCTATTTCTTTAGATTCCAATAAGTTTCCCTTAGAAAACAACGCCTCAAAAGATTTGCCATTTCTTGTTGACCTTACTAGAAATTTTGAACTTAAGGCATTAACCGCCTTGGTTCCAACACCATTAAGCCCTACAGAAAATTGAAAAACATCATCATTATACTTGGCTCCGGTATTAATAACTGAAACGCTCTCAACAACTTTTCCAAGAGGAATTCCTCTTCCATAATCCCTAATAGCAATAAGATTATTTTCTTTTCTTATAAAAATTTCATTTCCATAACCCATAATAAACTCATCAATTGAATTGTCTATTATCTCTTTAATTAAAACATAAATACCATCATCAATATTAGAACCATCTCCTAAACGTCCAATATACATACCAGATCTTAATCTAATGTGTTCAAGGGAAGATAGAGTGATTATTTTACTTTCATCATAATTTTGAGTCTTCATCTAAATCCTTGCTTTATAAATTAAACTTTAATAGTTTCAAGTTTTTTAACTATTTTATCTCTAATAATACTAGTAAGATTTTCTTTTTCATATTCACTTAATTTTAAAATATCTATCAAAGGATGGACATGAATATAAACAGATAGTCCAGAATTAAAAATGATATTTTTAATGAAAAAGTTATTAGTATTATAAAGAGTAACAGGAAGAATAGATGTTCCTGTCTTTAATGCCATCTTAATTGCACCCTTTTTAAAAACTTTAGTATCTCCCCCTCTATTTCTAGTCCCTTCAGGGAAAATTCCAATAGATCTACCCTCTCTCATAACCTTTATTGCCTTAGCCTCAGCAGCAGCAGCAGATCTTATACTCTTTCTATTAACGAAAATAGCGCCCATAACAATTAAGCCAATATTTACAAAAGGAACTCTTAGCAAAGAATGTTTTGCCAATATTACAAATGGATTATTAAAAGTATAAATAAAAATTAAAGGATCCATAGCCGCAATATGATTTCCCATTATTACTACATTGCTTTTTTGGGGAATATTTTCAGAACCCGTAACAATAATTTTAATTCCAGCAAGCCATAAACCAATCTTAATGCAAGCCCGCATCATAATAAAACTAAATCTTATAACATAACGCTCAAGTAAAAAAATTTTACAAACCAAGTAAAAAGGAAATAAAAAAAAAACTAAAATCAAAAAGAACAATAAAACATTAAAATAAGCTATAACACTTCTCAATATTTTCATAAAAACTATTATCCTATTTTTTCTATTCGCTCAAGTTTTAATTTCTGCCCTTTAACTAAGCTTACATCATCTTTTAAAATTTTAATAGGATTAAGAATGATTGTAGAAAATTTTTGCTTTTGAACAACTCTCTCGTTATGTTCAAGAAAAAAAGATTCAACAATCTTATAACTACCCATATCAATTTCATATTCAAGAACAAAATTATTTTTTAAAGGGAAAATATTAAAAATTCCATAATAAATTTTATTCTCATCAATATAAGTTAAATGGGGGTAAGAAAAATCATAAATTTTGTCCTTATACACGTAATTTCCACTAGGAATAAAATAAATATTATTATCCTTTTTTTTAACGTTTAAGATATTTTCATCAAATCTCTTAAATGCACCTGAAAATCCACTGTTATCATAAGAATTTGTACTAGTGTCAATTTTGATTTCAATATTTTCTTTATCTACAATTTTTATCCAAAAATTGTAGACTATCAAATCTGAAAAAAGAGACTTCGCGCTAACATTAAGGGTGTTGTAAGCCGGTTTTGAAATATATTCAATCTTTGCAACTTCTTGAGAATTTTTTCTAAAAAGATTAATCTCACTTGATTGCTTTTCAAAAGACAAAAATAAAACATCATCAATATCTTTGCCCTGTTTTTTATTATAATCATGGAAGTCGTACCAAACTCCATGCAAAAATCTATAAACTTCATCTTTGCTTAAATTTTTCAAAGTTTTATAAATATTATTATCAATTTTTCCAACTTTTTCACTCACATAAGAAAGATAATATTTACCCTGAACATGAGAATATTCATATTTTTCAATTTTGCTGATTATTAAATCTTCTCCCACCTTTTCATATTTTTCTAAAGAAATAGGATAGCTTTCTCTTGATCTGTTTTCTTCGTAAGCTGAAGATCTTGTATACTTATTAATAATAACAGTGCCATTAACTTTTTCAAAAAATATTGGTTTATAAGAAGACACATCATTTAAAACAGATTTTTGAAAAACGTACAAAACAGATTTATCTTTTAAAAATCCTTGAACAACTATATTAAAATCATAATCGCCCGTAATATCCTCAAGATACATATTATAAGAATTTTTTGGGTCAATATCTATTTGGGTTTTAAAAAGAATCGTTCCAACCTTAATTTTAGGATCAAAACCAATGATAAACAAATACGCATTAAGATTTGAAAAATTTTGAGCTAAAACTACCTGTTCAAAATAAACGTCTAAATTTAAATTTTCTTGCTGAACCACAAGAATCTTATAACCTTTTAAATCTATAATATCTCCAAAAAAATCTTCCATTTTGTTAATTTCCAAAACATTAGAACTTAAATTCTCGATCTTGGGAGTAGATTTTACATCCTTGTTAAAAACAATAAAATCTTTGCTTACTTTGGAACAAGCAAATAATATAAAAAAAAAGAATAAAAACAAAAATCTATAAAAATAATTATAAAACCGGATCAATTCTTTACTAAAATTAATTACACTAGCACCCAAAACCTTTATCATAGTATTCATTTCTTAATTTTGACTAAAGTTTTGTAAAGCAAAAAACGACTCATTAAAATTATTAACAAAATCTTTTTTATTCAATAAAAAATCTGTGATCAAACCGCTATTTGCAATGTTAAAATTGTCAAGAAGTTTTTCATTTTCGATCTCTTCTTTGAGCTGGTTAGATCTTTTTTTAGCTGAGTTAAGGAAAAACAAATAAGCTTTTTTATTCGCTACAAAAGGCTTAGACCAAGAATTTTCTTTTAATCCAAAAACAATATCATAAAAAGACTTACTATTATTAAACTCAACCAACTCTTTTAAAGTATTGGGATATATATTAACATTATAAGATAAATTAACAATTTCTTCTTTTAAACTAAACCGATATTTTTCAAGAGCTTGACTTAAACTGTTAAGCTTAACATCATTAAGAAAATCATTTAGCTTATTTTCCAAATAACCTTCAATAACACTTGGTTCATAAGTTTCAATATAATCTTTAACAGAATTAATATCTCGATCTGAATTTTTATCAAAATCATGAACATTACCAAACGCCTTATATATTTGATATTCATTTTTATTTTTAATCTTAATAGGCTTGCTAAATTCACCTTCTCTTAAAGAAAAGATGGAATTTAGATCTTCTTTCTTTTCAACATTAAGATCTAAATCAAAATAATACTTATCCAAAGAAACAACACCTTTGAAATTAGCTATATCATCTGAATAAAGCTTAGCAAGCTCTTCAAATGGAGTTTTGTTTACTAGCTTATCATAAGCATTGCGAGCATCATTCATATTTTTAAAACGAATGGACGCAAGCGATAAGTGTTTGAATAAATTTAAATTTTTCTCAGCATAAAATATTGCCTCTTTATTAGAAAAATCTTGATAAGAAAGAGAAAGATATGAAATTTGCCTTTCTACAGTACTCATATCTTTAATCGTATTAAAAAGAGAATCGGGAAATATTAAATTACTATTTAAAAAAATTTTCACATTAGAAAACAGCATATTTTCTACCATATCATCATAAATTTTAACTTTTTGATAATCAGAGGCTTTATTATATCTTTTAGAACTAAAATTTCCATTAGAATCTAAATATTCAGGGGATCTGAGTAAATTTTTATTCAACATTTCCTTAGAAATATAAAAATTATATTTTTTTATTAAGTCAAAAAAGGCAATATCCTCAACATATTTCATAAATGCCAAATACCAAACATTGTAATCTATATTAATATTTTTAGCATTCCCTTGTAATCTAGAGTAAAGATTTGAATAATAATTAACATACTTGGCAAACTTACTATCTTTTTTATAGTAAATAGGTTGACCTTTATAAGAACCAAATTTTAAACTAGATGAATTAGCATTATCAAACATACCTGGAAGTAAAGGTGCAATAATAAATCCAAAAACAATTAAGATAAGAGTAAAAATACCCCATACACCAACTTTTTTTTCTTTAGAATCAAGCACAGCTAAATCATCTTTGACTTTTCTACTTCTTTTTTGCATAACACAACCTTTAATAAGTAAGCATACTAATAATTTAACTACTAAATTATCACAATTGGAAAATTATTGCAATTGAAATATCTAACTTAAGCTGTACGCTTAAGTATTATAGAAGTAAAAAAGAACATATTACATTTTTAGCATAAAAACAAATCACTCTGGATCAGAAAGGAGAATGAAATCAAGAGTATATGAATGTGAATCACAACAAATTAAACCTCAATATAAATATAACTAAGGACGAACTTTTAAGACTAATAAAAATAGTTTACAACAATTTTGGAATCAATCTCAACGAAAAAAAAAAGCTGCTTATTGAAAGTAGATTATCATCTCTTCTAAAAGTTAAAGGATTTAAAAATTTTACTGAATACATTGACTTTTTAGAAAAAAGCACTGGAAGTATTCAATTAATTGAACTAGTAGACAAAATATCAACAAATCATACCTATTTTTTCAGAGAATCTAAACATTTTGATTTTTTAAATAACAAAATATTACCCAAACTTG
Source organism: Borreliella valaisiana VS116 (assembly GCF_000170955.2). Classification (NCBI taxonomy): domain Bacteria; kingdom Pseudomonadati; phylum Spirochaetota; class Spirochaetia; order Spirochaetales; family Borreliaceae; genus Borreliella; species Borreliella valaisiana. The sequence continues at coordinate 40,896 of NZ_ABCY02000001.1, forward strand.
CTGAAAAAATATTAAAATCAGAAAACTCAGAAATTAGAATATGGTCAGCCGGCTGCTCAAGTGGTGAGGAGCCATATACAATTGCAATGATACTAAAAGAATATATGGAAAATAATAAAGTAGATTTTAAAGTCAAAATTTTAGCAACAGACATTTCAATTAGTGTGCTACAAGAAGCTCATGAAGGAATTTATCCTGAAGATCGTATAATAAATTTGCCCAAATATTTAAAAAATAAATATTTAAATCAACTTAAAGATGATAAATTTCAAGTTAAAGAAACTTTAAAAAAAATGGTTCACTTTAAAAAATTAAATTTAATGGATGAAAAATTTCCATTTAGTAAAAAATTTGACCTAATATTTTGCAGGAATGTCATGATCTATTTTGATGAAAAAACTAGAAACGATCTTACCAATAAATTTAACTACTATCTTAAAAATGATTCTTACCTTTTAATCGGACATTCAGAAACAATCCGGGGAAACAAAAATCTTGAATACATAATGCCTGCTACTTATAAAAAGAATTAATGATAGCGATCATTAATTCTTTTTATAATAAATTTTCTATTATATAAAATTTATTTAGATTAAAAAGTCTAAAATACTGCCTCTAAGTTAAGTTTACTTTCTCACCTATTCTAATAAAATAGAGCAATTCACCAATTGTTGCTACATGATCGCCCACTCTTTCCAAGAAACTATTCAAAAATAATATATTTAAAAGATAATCCAAATTTTCAGGATTTTTTTTCATTGCCTCAATAACAATACTTTTTTGCTTTGAAAATAATTTATCTATTATATTGTCATACTTAACTATCTTTAATATTTTAGTAAAATCTCCATCAAAATATGCGTCAAAAATATCAGACAACATCTCTTTGGCTGTATCAGCCATTTCTCTTAAAGGTTTAAAATACAAATTAAGAAAATCAAAATCACCCGAATCTGATTCAAGAAGAAGAACAACTCTTACAATCTTAGTAGCATGATCTGCAATCCTTTCAAGAGAACTTATTATTTTAATAATTGCTAAAATTTCTCTAAGTTCTGTGGCAACAGGATGCTCAGTCGCAATTATTCTTCCACATAAATCCTCAATATCGTATTGATAATCATCTATTATTTTTTCATCTTCATTGATTATTTTTTTAGCCAAACTTTTATCTTTAGATTCTAAGGCTATTAAAGAGTCCTCTATAATTTTAAGCACACATTCTTTCATATCCCAAAGATAATCTTTTATTATTTCAAGTTGTTTAGTAAGCCTTCTTCGTATCATATTATATCTCCTAAAAAAACCGCTTTAAAAATAAGTATCTTATCTTGGCTTTTTCATAATAATCGCTAAAAGGGTAATTATCAATAACTAATTTATAATAATACAAAGCCTTTAAAAAATTTTTATATTTACTTTCAGATTCATAAAGCTTTCCCAAAAAATAACTATATTTATCTGAAAAACTTGAATTAATATACTTAGGAAAGTACAGAGAACTAAAATTTAAAGCAAACTCATACTCTCCCCCTATTACTAAAAATTCAAAGATCTTAAGATAAATATTCTCAGAAAAATCAATATTCTTTTCAACTAAATATCTGGCGCCCTCCAAGACCTCTTCTTTAATATTTAATTCTATACCAAGCTTAATTAGATCAAAAACAATGTTTTGAAAGCATCTGCTCTTCAATTTCAAATAATTTTCATAAGACTTCAAATAATCTCTATTTTTATAATAAATTTCCGCCTTCAATAAAATATATTTATCATCATTAAAATTATACTTATTAAGCAAATCTATTGCTCCTTTGTAATCATTTATGTAAGATAAATTTAAAGCCCGGGAAATCACCTCTAAAGAAGTTACATTAATATTATCTCTTCTGTTATTATTACTTTTAATGTCCTTATCTTCGTCAAAACCAACACCATATGGAATTTCAACTTCAAACTTTTTTGTAATTTTTAAAATAATTATCTTATTAAATTCACTAGAATCTTTAACATTTTGGTAGTTGAAAATCAACTTAATTTTGCCTTCTTTTTTAAAAGTTTGAAAAGCAAAAACAGCTCCATTCTTATAAGATTCTCCAATTAACTTAACAAAAGCTTCATTTTCATTGCTTTTGATATAAATCCAAGATTCATCTTTAAAATAAAGATTAAACTTTGAATTAGTATTTACAATAATATCTACTTCCCTACTACTAAAATCAAGCTCATATGAATCACCCTGACTTATAAAAGCTGGCTCAGGAAAAACTTCAAAAACAACAAATAGCAAACTTATATAAATCAAATATTTTTTAATCATTTGGAAATTTCTAAAATCTTATCTATTAATTTTTCATTCTCCTTCTCAATATCAATGTTAAATAAATTTTCCTTTTTAATCCAAAGATCCTTGAAAAAATTTTCATCAGAGAATTTATTTTTAATCAACCCATCAACAACTAAATTTTTATTTAAATCTTCATTTAAAAAATGAGGCCTCGGAATAAAAAAATCATCCATATTTAAACATTCATTTAAATCAAAATAAAAATCTTCCATATCAACTAATTTAACTTTAGCGTCTAAATTGTCCTCAACAAACTTCTGAGATTTCTCTAACATTTGCATTGAATAAAAATAAGTGATACCTGAAACAATAAAAATTAAAAATATTAAAATCAAAAAATATTTTCTAAAACTAAACTTTCCACCTTGCATGTTAATTTCCTTAAATCTAGTTCAATTATATCAATTATATATTAAACACCTTACTTTCACCATTATCAAGTGTAATGCCTATCAAATTTTCACTACCCTCAGAAACATATACATTATGGGTTATTACTAAAAGTTGGATTTTTTTCCCCAATTCTTTTAAAAGTAAAGAAAGTTTTTTGCTATTTTCAAAATCAAGAGCTGCATCTATTTCATCAAGCATGCAAAAACAAGCGGGAGAATAATAATAAAGTGCAAATAAAAAAGCCATACTAACCAAAGTACTCTCACCTCCTGAAAGCATATTATTGTTTTTGACAAATTTGTTTGAAAAATTTATTCTAATCTCAACATTATCGGTATTTTCATTATAAAAAAGAATAGCGGTTCCTTTGAAAATTTTTTTAAAAAAGTAAGAAAAATTTTTATTAATCTCATCAAATGATTCTCTAAATTTTTTATAAATCTCATTTTTTATTTTTTTTTGAAGCTTTTGTAATGAATATTTTGAAAGCTTTAAATCTTCGACTTGTAAGCTTACTTTTTCAAAACGATCCTTAGTTTCATCAAATTCTTTATCAATATTGAAAAATACATAATCACCCAGATTGATTGCATCAATTTCTTTGTATAATAGCTCTCTGGTTACAAGATCCTCTTCCAATTCAAATTTACCAGACATTGCATTAGAAATATTGAAACTTTCTATTTCACTCTTAATGCCTACATTAGAGTTCAAAAGAAATTCGTACTCTGTCTGTTTTTTTATATATTCATAATAATTAGTTTTTTTAAAATCATTTAAAAAAACTAAAGAACTCGAATCTTTCTCCTTAAAAGGCTCATTGCTGGACTTTGAAGTACCAATAAGATTGCTTAATTTAAGTTGAATATCTCTCTTTTCTAAATTTAAATTTTCAAGCTTTAAATACAAACCTTTAAGCTCTTCATTAAGACTATTCTTGGATTCAAATAAAAATTCTAAATTACCATCTATAAGTTTAATTTCGTCCAAATTTTTAAACTTAGAAAGCTCTATATACTCAAGCTCTCCTAATACATCATTTAATTGAAGGGTCTTTTCTTCGATTAATCTATCGATATTTGTTATCTCTTTAGCAAAATTTGTTTTTAAAGCATTTTTTTCTAGCAAAAACTTTTTTAAATTAACATTTTGATCAAAAATAGGTTCAATTTTATCCTTCAATAAAGCCAAAAGATTCTCATCTTTACTTATATATTTGATTAAATTTACTCTAATCTCTTTAATATATTTGATACTTAATGATTCTTCAAAAAGCTTAAGAGAGTTTAATATATTCTCTTTTAACAAAACAAGCTCTTCTGATTTGGCACTCTTTAATACAGATAAAATTAAATCAACAAGTTCAAAAAAACTTTTAGTATATCTATTAATTTCGTCACTTAAAGAAAAAAATTCATTTTTCTTTTCTTTAAGCAAACTATTTAATTGACATAAATCGTTATTTATAGAATTTTTTTTCTCCTCAGACTTAGATTTACTCTTTACAAACTTATCTTCCAAATTCACCTTTACCGTCTTTTCTTGCTCTAATTTTTGAATCTTAAACTCTAATCCAAGAATTTTAGACTTTGTAAGCTCAAGATCCTTTTCTAATGCTTGAATATTGTTAACAACATTTTTTTCTCTAAATGAATAAAATTCCAACTTTTCCTTAAAACTATAAGATAAAAATTTACTCAAACCATCTAAATTTAATTCGCTTTTTAATACATTGAGATCGAAATTAATATTGAAAAGCTTTTTTAATGTTATTGTTCTTTCTAAAGTTTCTAACTTTTGACTTAAATCTTGATGTTTCTTTCTCAAAAGGTAAACATTCTTTATGTTATCGTACTTTTGCCTTAAATTTTCTTGTAAAGCCAACAAAGATGATAAATTTTGATTAGATTGTTTAAAATTTTTCAGAGCCTCTTCTTCTTCAATTTTTAGAACATCTATTCCACTTGCCTGTTCAATTAAAAATTTGAGATTTACATTTCTTCCCAAAGAAATGTCTTCAACCCTACCTTGAGTTATAAACATATAAGGCGATTTTTTAAACTGAAACCTGTTCAAAAGTCTATTATAATCTTGAAAATTTAAAATTTTATTATTAAAATAATACTCACTTGAACCGTCCTTATAAAGACGCCTGCGAATATAAAAATTTTCTCCAAATTCACCTAAAGTTGATTTTTCACCATTAATATTGCTAAAAAAAAGGGTTATTTCTGCAAAATTTGATTTTCCTAATTTTGAAACAGAAATTAAATCGGAGATATTTTCAACCCTTAAAAATTTTAAATTATCTTCTCCCATACAAAAACGGACAGCATCAATAAGATTGCTCTTCCCACATCCATTAGGGCCCACAATAAAACTTAAATTTTCACCTATTTCAAACTCTTGTCTATTTAAAAAAGATTTAAACCCCAAGAGTACTATTTTTTTTAAAACCAAACTAACTCCCAATTAAAATTAAAAAATCAATTACTGGTAAATCTATAATTTCATATTATAATAAATAAAAATATTTTTATAAAAAGGTAAATTATGATTTGCGGAATAGACGAAGTTGGAAGGGGTTGTATTTTTGGACCTATTCTAAGTGCTGCTGTAGTTTTCAAAAAAAAACCTAGTTTTGTAAAAGAATTAGATGATTCTAAAAAGCTAAAAAAAGAAAAAAGGGAATATCTATACTCATTAATACTTGAAAACTCATATTATGCATTCGCTGAGATTTCAAATATAACAATAGAAAAAATAAATATTCACAACGCGTCTCTTCTTGCCATGCAAACTGCATACGAAAACTTAAAATTAAATTGCAGTTTAGTATTTGTAGATGGTAAATTCGTCCCAAAAATAACAGCAAAAACTGTTAAAGCAATAATCAAAGGGGATTCAATAATAGACGAAATAAAAGCTGCTTCAATTATTGCTAAAGTCAAAAGAGATAAACTGATGGATGAATACGATAAAATTTATCCATTATATTTACTCAAAAAAAATAAAGGATACCCCACAAAAGAACATAAAAATGCAATAAAGAAATATGGGGTTTTAAGCCTTCATAGAAAAAATTTTAAACTAATTTAAAAAAAATAAAGAATTAGAAAAATTAATAATCCTTCTTTTTAAATCGCCCACCTGATAAATGAGATTTATTCTGAAATCTAGAATCGTCTAATTTAGATCTCTCTCCATATTCCTCATACCCTTTATTATGCCTTGCAGAAGAACCAATAGATCCTGTAGACACTTTCTGCTTAATAACCGCTATTGCCTTAAGCAAATTAGATTCAAATTCGCCTATATTTTCTTCATATACAAAAATAGAATGTCTTTCAAAATCTCCACTTGGACTTCTTTTGCTCTCTACAATATTTAAAAAATAATCCCCTTTTCTATTTTCCTTGACATTAAAAAAATAAGTTCTCTCAGACTCTGTAAACAGTTTCTCAGAGTATACTTCCCCTCTCTCTCCCATCAATTTCCTCCACACAAGTTTTTATACTTGAATACATTTAAGTTAAATTAATTGTACTTATTTAAAAAAAAAATTGCTAGCCAAAAATAACATTACAATAAATCTTATTGACATAAATTGATTTTTTTTATATAAGTAAAGTATTAACTCGCGTCCTTCGTATAATGGCTATTACCTTAGCCTTCCAAGCTAATGATGTCGGTTCGATTCCGATAGGACGCTTTAAATAATGCTTATGATTATACAATTTCTAAATTTAGCAATGCTTTTGATTTTTTTAAAATTATACTTTTAAATAAGAAAAAGAATGAAATAAATGGAGATGGCGGGAATTGAACCCGCGTCCTAAAAACAATACTACAAGCTTCTACAAGCTTATCTAGTATTTTATTAAGCAATATGGTTTGGAAATACTAGCAAACCGCCAAATTGCTACCAAGTATAAAAGTCCCTAAAAACCAACTTGAAAACATTTTTAAGCAAGCTTCGATGTCTAAAAGAGTATAAGTGAACCTCAAAGCCAAATTCAACAAAACCCTCTGCTAACTTAAGCAGCCATTACAAGGTTTGAGCTTGTAAAGTTATTATTTTTTGCATTTATTTTAGAAGTTTTAAGAGATTCCCTCTGCTTGCGACTTATAATATTAGCATTTTTAGTCAAATCCAAAACATCCCCTAATTAAATCTATTTTATCATAGTTTCAAGCAAACAACAATACTACCTTATTTGCAAAAACCAAGCTAAAATTTTATAATAGTAAATCCAATATTAATAAAAGAGAATTTTATGTTTAATGAAATTTTATGGTTTGCCATGCTAATTACCACTTATTCATTTTTGATTATTATATTCCTTTTTTTTAAAAAAAACGGATTATTTGCGTGGGTTGCAGTAGCAATTATTATATCAAACATTCAAGTTTTAAAACAAATCACAATATTCGGAATTAATGCAACATTGGGCAACATTATTTATGCATCATCATATATTGCAACAGATATTCTCTCAGAATTTTACGGAAAAAAAATTTCAAAAAAAGCCGTTTATATTGGGTTTATCAGTTTCATTGTCTTTGCAGTATTAACAAATACCCAAATTCACTTTATGTCAAATAGAACTCAAGAAAATTTTAAAAGTTTAGAAAACATTTTCTCTTCAATACCAGCTTTACTATTAGCCTCTCTTGTTGCATACTTAGTATCCCAATTAAACGATGTATACCTATATCAATTTATTAAAAAAAAATTTCCTAGGTTTTTATTTTTCAGAACCAATGGATCAACATTAATAAGTGGCTTAATAGATACAATAATTTTTGTAAGCATAGCAACCTATTTTAAAGTATTTCCAAAGCAAGCTTTCCTAGATATAGTAATTTCCACATACCTAATTAAAGGTTTAGCGGGAATTTTAGGAACACCTTTTATATATTTTGCAAAATATATAAAACTTCAAAAATAAAAAAATTAATTTCTATAAATAAAAAACTTTAACTTTATCTAAGATAATTAATTTGGTACAATTAAATGCTATGAATAAAGATTTGTTTGATTTAAGCTTGTGGGCAGGAATGCTTATCTTTACATATACAACATTGGGAATTCTTTACCGATTTTTCGGGAAATCTGGTCTTTTTTGTTTCAACGCAATCATTTCAACAATATCAAATATTATAATATTAAGAAATCTAAAAGCATTTGAAATGTCCTTAAATTTATCAGGTATTACTTTTTTATCGGCATTGTTCTCTTTAAACTTAATGGTGGAAAAATACAACAAAAAAGAAGCAACGAATTCCGTAATATTGAGTCTTTTGTTAAACATAACTTTCACAATTATGATTAATTTTATGATAATGTTTAATAATAATAAATTAGACACCTCAGATATTCATTTTAAAATATTGTTCAATAACTTTACATATATTTTAACAATATTAATTGGAACGTATGTGTTTTTTCTATCCCAATATATAAACATCTTGCTATACAATTATTTTAAACAAATAAAAATAAAATCTTTATGGATCATTCATCCTCTATCAAGGCTAATTTCTGGGTATGTTGCTAATTTATTAGTTTCAATATCTATAAATACAATATTTAAATACTACCCCGAAACAAAAAATATCGAACTTACAAAAGGTTCTCTAATTTTAACATTAACAATAATTATAATAGATAGCATTTTTTATCTATTTTTAAATTCTTGGAAAAGAATAAGAGAAGTTTAAGAATTAATAATATTTTCAATAAATTGATAATTTTTAACAACTTGTCTATAGTATTTTAATCTCAAATTTGACTTCTCAACTTCATTTAACAAGTAATCAATGCCACTTTTTCTTAAGCGAATCAATAAAGAATACATAACTATCCCAACAGCTACAGAAATATTATAGCTTTGAGTAAATCCATACATAGGTATTTTTACATATAAATCGGCAGCCCCCAAGACTTCTGCACTAAGCCCTGTCAACTCTGTCCCAAAAAATACCGCCATTTTATTGTTAATTGGAAAATTTTCAAGATTTATTGATTGCTCATTCAAAGATGTGGCCACTATACTATATCCATCAGATTTTAATCTATCAATTGCAAACTTAGAATCTTTATACTTATTTAAATTTATCCATTGCGAAGATCCTAAAGTAATATCTGGATTTAAAGTGTAATTATTTTTTTTATCAATAACATGAATATTGCTAAATCCTAAAATTTCACCTGTTCTAACAGTAGCACTTGCATTTTGAGAATGAAAAATATCTTCAAGCGCAAATGTTAAATAATTAGTACGGCGATTTAATACTTCCTCAATTCTAGCTTTTTTTTCATCCGTAATAAACTCAGATAAAACGCCTATTCTTTTTAATACATCATCATTCATAATAAAAATTAAATTTCAAAAATAGTAAAACAATCCTTCAATAGATTTTAAATTACAAACTATTTTTTATATAATACAAAAATGGAAGTAAAAATTGAAGAATCTTGGAAAAAAGTTTTAAACAATGAATTTAACAAAGAATACTTTAAAAAACTTGTGAGGTTTATAAAACATGAATATAAAACAAAAAAAGGGAAAATATTTCCTCCCCCAAAACTTATATTCAATGCTTTTGATTCATTACCATTTAAAGACATAAAAGTGGTAATAATTGGACAAGATCCATATCATGGCAAAAACCAAGCAAATGGACTTGCTTTTTCTGTAGATTCAAAAATCAAAATCCCACCGTCTTTGCAAAACATATTCAAAGAAATAGAAAAAAGCTTAAACATAAAAACCATCCCAAACGGAGATTTAAAAAGATGGGCAATTCAAGGTGTATTTCTAATAAATACAATCTTAACAGTTGAAGAGGGCAAACCTTCTTCTCACAAAGCCATTGGGTGGGAAATTTTCACAGACGAAGTAATAAAAATAATCTCTAAAAATTTGAAAAATATTGTATTCATGCTTTGGGGCAATTTCGCAAGAAGTAAAAAAAAGCTCATTGATCCCTCAAATCATCTAATTCTCGAAACAAGTCATCCATCCCCATATTCAGCAAACAATGGATTTTTAGGATCAAATCATTTTAGCGCTGCTTTACATTATTTAAAAAAGCACAATAAAAGTAAAATAAACTTTCAATAAAATTGATAAATTTAATAATAGTTATAATTTAAAATTATTTTACCTAAAGAAAAAATTCTCTACGCAAATACTTGCATAAAACAGCACAACAGTAAGCAACTTAAATTATTTTTCTTTCAAATTTTTTTCTTCAATTTCATTAACATTAGTATCTGATTCATTATTCTCATTATTCCAGAAAGTTGAACTATCCTTATTTTCTGTCTTTATATCATTTAGAAAGCTATTATCTGCTCTTCTGGTATTCATAAAAGATAACAAAATTACAAAGATAAAAAATAATGCTATAAAAAATCCAGTAATTTTTACAGCAACGCTTGAAGACTTTGCCCCAAAAATAGAAGAACTACCGCCTCCAAAAACACCGCCTATTCCATCACCCTGCTCATCTTGAATTAAAACTAAAAGGATAATAAAAATTGAAACAATAAAAAAAAATATAAAAATACAAAATCTAACTAAATCCAAAACAAACCTCTCTAACTAACGAGCATTATTAATTATAGATAAAAAAGATTCGGCCTTCAAAGATGCTCCACCTATTAGCGCGCCATCAATATTGGGTTCATTCATAAGCTCTTTTACATTACTTGAATTAACAGAGCCTCCATACTGAATTATAATATTATCTGAAGCCGACTTTGAATAAAGCTTCATAATCTCAAGCCTAATTGCCTTATGAACCTCTTCCGCTTCTTCTTTGGTTGCCGTTTTACCCGTTCCGATTGCCCAAACAGGTTCATAAGCTAAAATTATTCTTTTAATATCCGATTCAGAAACATTTTTCAATCCCTTTTTAACCTGATTTAAGACAACATCTAAAGTTTTTCCAGAATCTCTCTCATCAAGAGTTTCTCCAACACAAAGAATTAAGTATTTAAAAGAATGCTTAAGGCCCGTAAGAATCTTTTTATTTATTATTTCATCTGTTTCTGTCAAATACAATCTACATTCAGAGTGACCAAGTATAACATATTCTACTCCAAATTCTAAAAGCATTAAAGGTGAAATTTCGCTTGTCCTTGCTCCACTTTCCATATAAGACATGTTTTGAGCGCCAAGAAGAATATTACTATCCTTAATACACTCTGAAACCTTAGACAAAGCCGTAAATGGGGGTGTTATCATTATTACACAATCATCCTTTAAAGATTTAACTTCGGTTGCAATTTTTTTTGCAACAATAGAAGCTTCTTCACTTGTATAATGCATTTTCCAATTTCCCGCTAAAAACGTTTTTCTCACTTTACTTCTCCAAAACCTTAATACCTGGCAAAATCTTACCTTCAAGATATTCAAGTGACGCACCGCCACCTGTTGAAACATGAGTAATTTTATCAGATAAATTAAATTTATTAACAGCTGCAACAGAATCCCCACCACCAACAACAGTTAAACCTGCACAGGATGCTACCATTTCAGCAACCTTAGCAGTTCCTTTTGAAAATAAATCAAATTCAAATACACCAAGAGGACCATTCCAAATTATAGTTTTAGCGATTTTTACAACATTTTCAATTTCTTTTAAAGTATTGCCTCCAACATCCATACCAATCTTGTTTTCAGGAATATTAAAGGAATCAATATACTCAGGAGTAGAATTTTTGTCAAAATCGCTCGCTACAATGTGATCAAGTGGTAAAATTACCTTAACACCCAATTCTTTTGCTTTCTTTAAAAAAGAAGAAGCTACATCAATATATTCGCCTTCTAAAAGAGATTTACCTATAGAATATCCTTTGGAATGCAAAAAAGTATAAGCCATCCCGCCACCAATCACAACTACATCTGATTTTGATAACAGTGATTCCAGTACCGCAATTTTTGAAGAAACCTTAGACCCACCAATAATTGAAACAAACGGCCTTTCAGGATTTTTTAATACTCCCCCAAGAAATTTATCTTCTTTTTCCATTAAAAATCCACCAACAGATGGCAAATAATCAGAAACCCCTACCGTTGAAGCATGAGCCCTATGAGCCGCACCAAAGGCATCATTTACAAAAACATCTCCATTCTCAGAAAGTTTTTTTGCAAAATTTTTATCGTTCTTCTCTTCTTCTGCATAAAATCTTACATTTTCGAGCAATACAACATCGCCATTCTTCATTTGCAAAGTATTATTTACAATTTCGCTTCCAATGCAATCAGAAAGCATCTTAACATCCTGGTCTAAAAGCTCTGACAACCTATTAGCAACGGGTTTAAGGGAATATTTAAGATTTTTTTTGCCTTCAGGTCTACCCAGATGACTTACAAGTACAATTTTAGCACCTCTTTCTTTTAGATACTCTATTGTGGGCAATGCAGACTTAATTCTAGTATCATCGCTAATGATCCCCTCTTTTAGGGGAACATTAAAATCACATCTTACTAAAGCTCGCTTACCCGCAAAGCTATCAAAGTCTTTTACTGTTTTTATTGACATTTTATTACCTTACAAACATTTCTACTTATTTTACCAACTTTTGAGCAAGATCAACCACTCTTGTAGAATATCCAAACTCATTATCATACCATGACAACACCTTTGCAAATCCATTCTCAAGAACCATTGTTTCTAAACCATCAACAATAGAAGAATGGGAATTCCCCTTTATGTCTGAAGATACAATTGGATCTTCCGTATAACCCAAAATACCTTTAAGCTCAGGTGTTTCTGATGCCTTTTTAAGAACAGAATTAATCTCTTCTTTTGTAACATCTTTTTTCTTGAGTTGAACTGTAAGATCAACAATTGAACCTGTTGGCACAGGCACTCTCATTGAAGTCCCATTCAATTTTCCCTTAAGTTCAGGCAAAACAAGTCCAACTGCTTTTGCAGCACCAGTCGAAGTTGGAATAATAGAAAGTGCAGCAGCCCTTGCTCGTCTAAGATCAGAATGAGGAAGATCCAAAATTCTTTGATCATTAGTATAAGCATGAACAGTTGTCATAAGTCCTTGTTCAATTCCAAATGATTCATGAAGCACTTTTGCAAGAGGAGCTAAGCAATTAGTTGTGCATGAAGCATTTGACACAGCTTTTAAATCAGAATTAATATCGTGATCATTTACACCAAGAACTATTGTTTTAATCTCGTCCTTAGCAGGAACTGTTAAAATAACTTTTTTAGCCCCAGCATGACTTACATGATCAAGATACCCTCCTTTATCACTAGTTGCTGATGAAAAAACACCTGTTGATTCAATTACAACATCAATTCCAAGCTTTCCCCAAGGAAGATTTTTTGGGTCTCTCTCAGCAATAATTTTTATTTCTCTTCCATCTACAACAATAGCGCCATCTCTTGACTCAATTTTTTTATTATATACTCCAAAGGTCGAATCATACTTTAAAAGATGTGCAAGAGTTTTAGGATCTGTTAAATCATTTATTGCCATAACATCAATTCCTCTTTCAAAAGCAATCTTAAAAACATTTCTACCAATACGACCAAAACCATTAATAGCTAATTTCATACAAAATCCTCCGATTTTTTTTGATTTTATTCTTACTAGAATTATTAAATCATAAACTAATAACAAGTGTCAAACTATCTTTTTACAAGCACAGTAGCTCCTTCTTGAATACAATCCTTTAAAAAAGTAGAAGATTTTATAGTGCCTCTAGCAATATAATCACTTATATCCTCAATTAAAATCTCCCCCAAAATATCTGATCTTTTGTAAACAATAAAACTAGAACCTTTAGCATCGCTACTTAAAGCACCCTCTTTAAGAATCAAAAAAACATCACCCTTTACAACACCGTTTACCTGTCCAAGATTAATAAGAACATCGTCATTTTTAATTTGAAGTATTTTCCCTTTTTTAGGCAAATAATCATGAAAATCTTTAGAAAAAGAATTTAAAGCATTGCTTAAATAATTAACACCCCCCACATTATAAGAAAAAGAACCAACCTTAATCCCCGTTTTACCTGAAAAAATATTCAATACCAAAGTGACTGTGTTTTTCAAAATATCTGCCTTAAAATCAAAAATTAAAAATAAATCTAAATTATTATTTCTTGAATAAGAAAATCCTTCAGAAAAATTATTAATCAGATAGTCTTTATTTTTATTGTAATCAAAATTATAATTAACTATTTCTATATTTAAATTACGCTCAAGCACCCTTTCAGCACATCTTAATATCAAATCATTTGCTCCGAAAAACTTATTCTCGCTTTGAGTAAAAATAGCTATTTTATAAACCATTCTGTCATCGTAAAGTTTATTAAAATCGGAAATACTTTTATATCCGTATTTATAAAATAAAGACTTTCTAACATCAAAAGACACAACATCATAAAAATCCAAAATTCTAGAATCAGTAGAATTTCTTTGTTTTACTAAATAAAAAAGCTGCTCATAAGCCATAACATCTAAATTCATAAGCTTATATATTTTTGAAAGCAAAAATCTAGCACTATCATTATCAGGCCAAATATCAACAGCATTTTTTGCATTAAACAATGCTTTGTTTAAATTTAAAGATTTGAAAGCTTTAAAACCCTCATTTTCATAATGTTTGGAAATTTTAACATTGGAACTATTTTTCGAAAAATTTCTAAAATTAGATACAAAAAAACTCTCTTCAAGAGCAATATTATAAAATTCTAAATCTTTTTTAAGATTTTTAGCTCGCTCCAAATTTAAAATAGCCTTTTCAACATTCCCAAATTTTAAGTAAGAATACCCCAACAAATAATATAGCTCATCAGAATCTTTATTAACCAAAATAGCTTTCTGTAATGTTTCTATTGCATCTTCATATTTAAATTCATGAAGATAAACAAGCGCAAGCAACCTATATGCATCTACAACTCCAAGATCTTTATAAGAACTTTCAATTAACGCCAAATAATTTAAAGCATACTTTTCGGCAAGACCCAAATTATTAATGCTAATATAAAATTCAGCTACTCTTTTATGAAAATCTGGAAAAGATAAAAAATTTACCCTGACTTTATTTATTAAATGTCTAATCTTGTCATGCATTCCTAACCTTTGATAAATATCAATAAGATGTTCAAACGCACTATAATTATTTTGACTATAATCAAGAATAGATAAATAATAATTAGCAGCAGCTATGAATAATCCATTTTTTTCAAAAATTGAAGCAAGTCCAACCAAAGCATCAATATTATTTCTCTGTTTAACTAATACCTCAGAATAGATTTTTTTTGCTTGATCAATTTTATCATTCTTTAATAATATATTTGCATAAAGAATTTTATACTCAGTGTCTTCGTTAGACATTTTATAAGCTTTCTCTATGAAAAATTGCGCTTGAGTATATATTTTAAGAGAATAATAAATTGATGCAATAAATTTATAAGCTTCATAATAATTTGGATTAATTTTTATAGCTTCAACAAGCTCATCAATAGCATCATAATATCTTTTAGATAAATAATACTCATGAGCTTTTTGATAATGCCCCAATGCTGTAGTCTCACTGCCTAATAGAACACTAAAATTAAAAAGGAATAACGTTAAAAATCGATTAAAATTCATAAACCTTCCTTCTCGGAAATCTTTATCACCTTAATATTTCTTTGATGCATATTTTTAATCGAAAAAACTAAATTATTGTATTCAACCTTTTCATTTTTCAAAGGAATCCTCCCAAAAAGATCATAAACAAAACCACCAAGAGTATCAAAGTCTCCATTTGGCAAATTTAAATTAAGCTTCTCATTTAAATCCTCTATTAAAATTCTAGCATCACAAAGATAAGACCCATCATCAAGACGAACTATTTCATCAAGTTCATTATCAAATTCATCCTGAATGTCACCTACTATCTCTTCAAGAATATCTTCAAGAGTTACAAGCCCTGAAACTCCACCATACTCATCAACTACAATTGCAATATGAACATGATTTTCTTGAAATTCTTTCAAAAGAGAATCTGTTTTTTTGCTTTCGGGGACAAACATCACCTTTCGCATAATATCTTTTAAATCTATTTCATAGAAATCCTTTTTACACATATGCAATAGTATGTCTCTTGTGTGAATTATTCCAACAATATTATCAATAGTACCATGATACACAGGAAATCTTGAATGAGTGCTAGATGTTACAACCTTTAAAAGGTCGTCCTTGCTCTTAGCATAATCAACAAATATAACCCCTATCCTAGGAATCATAATCTCTTTTACAATAGTCTCTTTAAGGGAATTAAAATTTTTTATCAAAGAAGTTTCAATATTCGACTTATCTTCAAGATCATTTTTTGGGCTTCCTTTTTCCTTCTTTTTGTTTTTAAAATTTAAAAATCCCAACATTTAAAATACCCTTTTATTTTTTCTTAAGATATTTTCTTGAAGAATCAACATACCTTCCTTTTTAAAATCATTAGTTTCATGTTTATATCCCATTAAATGTAAAATCCCATGAATAGTGACACGTTGAAGTTCTTCATAAATTTCAACATTAAACTCTTGAGCACTAAATTTTAAATATTCAAAAGATATTATAAGATCTCCTTGTATTTTATAATTTATACCATCAACCAAATCTCCGGTAAGTTCATTATGTTCATTGTAATTAAAAGAAAGAACATCGGTTGGCTCATTCTTGTTTCTAAATTTATTGTTCAATTTTTGTATATAAATATTATCACAAAGAATAACTGAAAGTTCAAAATCGCTAATAGAAAGAGCATTCAAAACAGATAAAATAAAATCATAAAAAACACTAAGATGTTCAAATTTAATATTTTCTACCAATAAATTCAAATCGGATTTGGACAAATTAACTATACCTTAAAATAATCCATATATAACTTACAAATATGCATTAATTACTACAGCAATTAAATTATTTTATTTTGAAAACTAAAAACCAAAAAAATCCTTAATTATATTCTCAAAAGCATCTTCTTGCAAAAATCCAACAGAAACCTTTGGTTTGCCATCAACAGGAATAAAAAGAATAGTTGGAAGACTTTGCACTCCAAGCGCAGAAGCAATATCTTGCTCTTTATCTGTATCTACTTTGTAAAAATCAATACTATTGACGTATTTTTTAGAAAGTTTTTCAAAAATTGGAGAAAGCATTTTACATGGACCACACCAATCAGCATAAAAATCAATTATTGCAGGCCTTTCGCCTTTAAAATTCCATTCTTTATTATTCTTATAATCAAAAACTTTATTAACAAAATCTTGTTTGGTTAACGAAATAGCCATACATTTACATGCCCCCCTATCGACTTAAAATTATATCACAAATACAATATTAATAATAAGGAATTATAACAAATGAATCTAATGTTAATAACTTTTAATGAATTTAAAACAGGAATTTCACTAAATGACGCTAGAGCAGAACATCTTGTTAAAATCTTAAAATTAAAAGAGAATGATAAATTTAAATTTGGCATTCTTGGGGAAAAAAATATTTACCATTGCATTTACAAAAAAGATAAAAAACTATTTTTCAAAAAAATCTTTAAAATAGAAGAATCTAATAAACTCAAAAAATTAAATGTACTAATTGGAATGATAAGACCAATTGTTGCCAGAAGAATTATAAAAGAACTTGCTAGCATTGGAATATACGAAATAATTTTTTTTAACACTGAGCTTACTGAAAAATCATATTTAAATTCTAAAATCTTTAAAAACAATGATTACGAAAAACATTTAATAGCAGGAGCAATGCAAGGGGGAGTAACGTACTTGCCCAAAATAAAAATTATGAAAAATTTAAAAGACAGTCTTCAATATATTAAACAAGAAAATTTTGAAATAAAAATATTGCTTGAAAAAAATAGCAAAAAGAACTTAATTGATATAGAACAAATAAACAATGCAACCATTATTGTAGGACCCGAAAGGGGGTTTACAGAAAAAGAAAAACAATTAATAACACAATATAATTTTTCCCCTTACAACATATCTTCAAATATTCTAAGAACAGAAACAGCCATAATTGCTGCATCTATTATCACTGTATCAAAACTAATTAATATATGATTTTATGTTAAAAATTTTTTTATTGTATTATTTTAAGTCAATCTGTTCAAACACAATCAATTTACAACTGTTTGATTGATAAGCTTATCATAAATATAAAGTTCAATCATAGAACCTTTATAAACCTCATAGGGCAATTTAATAAGCCCCCCTTTCGACTTAAAGGAATAAATCAAAGAATTTTCACCACCCAAACCTTTTAACCTAACGGATATATCAACATAAGATGGATGTTGTTTTAATTTATAAGTCAAAATTCCAAAAACAATATTATTGTCAACCTTGGGCTTTGCAATAGTAATTAAAATTTTATCTGATTCATTTATTTTAGTTCCAGCCGGAATAGACTGCAAAACAATATTTCCAAAATCATCCGTATTTGCCAAATCAATATCAAAGTTAATATTATCACCCAAAAGAGAGGCAATAGCATCTTTATAATAAATTCCAACATAATTTTTAACATGTTTGTCCAAACGATCTTTACCCTTACTAACTAAAAATTGAAGATCGGTTAAACTTGATATTTGACTACCTGGCAATGGATTTTGACGAATTATTATACCTTTTGGCAATTCACTCTCAACCTCAAGAGGTTCAACAATATGGTAAAGTAATTTAGAATTACCAAAAGAACTAGCCTTTAAATTAATGATAACATCGTCAATATTTTTACCAATAAAACTATCAACTTTATTTATTATAGCCCCTTTGCTAATGAAAATTATAACCTTATTGCCATGCCTTAAAACAGTTCCTGGTTTTAGACCCTGTTCTATCACCTTCCCCTTGTCAAGAGCACTTGAAGAAAATTTAAATTCAATGTGCGGAATCAAATCTTTTCTCTGCAATTCAATAATAGCATCTTCAATAGTAAGAGAATAAAGATTTGGAACAACTGTAATCTCCTTATTTTCTAAAACCATAAAGAAAATTGCAAAAGAAATAATTAAAGATCCAAAAATAACTAAAAGTAATGCCTTGATTGTAGTTTTAGGCAAAATTGGCATTTCATTATTATAATCTTTGTCACTCTGAATCAGATCTGATTTATTTTTAAACAATTCCTCTTTATTAGAAAACTTATTTTTTAGATTATCATTATTATTAAAGCTAATATATCCCTCCTATTGAAGAAAACACTTGTCCTATTAACTGCCTACTACTACCATTATAAAAAGACTTAAAATCCAAAACCCTTCTTCCGGGTCTTTGAATTTCTAAAAGCAAAAGAATCCCCTCTCTGGTATTAACAAATAATCCTCTTTCGGGATTAAAATCAACAATTTCTCCTACTTTTCTCTCTTTATATAAATCTATTTTTAAAAAATCGGCGCGATGAAAAATAACTTCGTTATAATCAAGCTTAGCTCTCACAAGTGGCCAAGGATTGCATGCATTAATCCTGTTTTTAATCTCAAATGCACTTAGATTAAAATCTATAAATCCCGTTTCTTTTTTAAAAAAAGAACAAAAAGTAGCTTCGCTAGATTTTTGAGGAATTCCCAAAAACCCTTTGCTAATTTTTTTCAAAGCTTCTAACACAAGACTTGGACTAAGATTTGAAACAAGCTTTGAAATATCATAACTTGTATCATAAGATCTTATTTTAAAATTCTTTTGCACTAAAATATTTCCACTATCCATTTCCAAAGCCATACTCTGAATAGTAATACCGCTAACAGAGTCACCATTTAAAATTGCAGATTGAATCGGAGAAACACCTCTATATTTGGGCAAAAGAGAAGGATGAACATTGATACACCCCTTTGGGAAGATATCCAAAAATTCTTTTTTAAATATCTTGCCATAAGAAAAAACTAACATTAAATCTGGATTTAAAGCTCTAATTAAATTTAATATATTATCATCAAGAACCAGGGGATCAAAAACTTTAATATCTCTAGCAATAGCCTCCATCTTTATTACATTTTGACTTAACTTTTGTCCCCTGCCTTTAGGTTTATCTGGCAAGGTTAAAACTCCTACCACTTCATAATGCTTTACAATCTCTTTAAAAACTTCTAAAGCAATAGAAGAAGAGCTTACAAAAAATATTCTCATTTTGCCTTAAGACCTCTTTCTCTCATATAAGGCTTTAACAATTTATTTTTTATCCTTTCTTCGTAGTAATCAATAAAAAGAACTCCATTCAAATGATCCATTTCATGCTGAATAATTCTTGCTAAAAAATCAGAATTTTCTATAGTAAAAGATTTTCCATTCTCGTCATAAAAACTTACCACAATAGCCTTAGGCCTCATTAAATCATAATAAACTCCCGGAATACTTAAACATCCTTCTCTGTAAGAATTAAGCTCATAAGAAGTCTCTGTAATTAAAGGATTAATAAAAACCAAAGGCCTTGCCATTTTATTCTCTCTAACTACAAAAAGTGACAAATCAAGGCCTACCTGGGGAGCAGCAAGTCCAACTCCACCGCTAATATCCATCAATTCTATCATCTTTTTTGCATAATCTCTAATTTTATCATCAATATTATTAATTTGCTTTGTCTTAACACGAAGCAAATCATTTGGATAAAATACCATTTCCATAAAAACTCATCCCCTTTTTCAAATACAAAAAGACATTTATTTTATTCTTCCAAAAAACTTCCACTCCTCATTTCCCAATAATGAAAAATAAATATTACCAATCCTGGACTTAGGAACAGCATAAAGCTTGTTTTCATCAATATCTTTAAAAACTAAAAATTCTTTAAGATCTGTATCAAAAAGAACAAGCTTTCTGTCTTTACCATTAAACTTTAATCGCCAATCACCTTTTAATGTTTTATAAAAAAAGGTCCTCTCATCAATAGTATTGATTTCATAATTTTTTTGCTTTTCTAGAACACCTGTTGATTTTATAGTACCCATGACATAGCTCAAAAAATTCTTATCAAATTGAATACTGCTCAAAGCAGTTCCCGCATAAGCTGCCTTTATTTGCTCATTCTTAGAATCTACAAAAAAAATAGTTGGGCTTTTTTGTAGATTAATTTTCTTAAAAATTTTATTATCCTTGTCAATAACTAAAAAAACATTCTTTCTAGATACTGTGTGAATAATTTCATCATTTTTAAAAGAATTTAAAAAATCTTTTATTAGATTTTCTTTAATATCTCTGCCAACCAAAATTAAAACATTTTTACCAAATTCTTGAGCCTTTTTAATTGCAATCTCATAAGAATTCTCAAAAATAATGTCTCCCGGCAAAGAAAACAAGTCTAAAAATCCTTGATTTAAAATCATTAAAAATGCTATTATAAATCTCATATTTTACTTGTCAGCTTTGCTAAAAATTCCAAATCCCCTTCATCATTAAAATGCTCTTTTAAAGTTAAAAATACACATTCATGATAATTATTAATATAATTTAACTCATCTTCTGAGAGCATTTCTTTTACTATTAATTCTTTTTCAAAAGGAACAAGAGTTAAATTCTCAAACTCTAAAAAAGATCCAAAATCATTTATAAAAGCCTGCTTTACAAAAACTAAATTTTCAATCCTTATGCCATGACTAAATGTTCGATAAAGTCCGGGTTCAATTGAAGCCACCTCAGATCCTTTAAACGAATAACTAGAATTGGGACTAATCGAAACTGGAAGTTCATGAACATTAAGAAAAAATCCAACGCCATGTCCTGTGCCATGAATAAAATTCAATTCATTTTTTAAAAGCGGCAATCTACAAATTCCATCAAGAAAAGCCCCGGAAGATCCATATGGAAACTTTAAAGAAGCAAGGCTAATGAAAGCCTTAAGAACCAAAGTATAGTCATGCTTTTCTTCGCCAGAAGCATTCCCTATTAAAAAAACTCTTGTAACGTCTGTCGTACCAAGTCCAAAATACGAACCCCCAGAATCAATCAAAAGAAGACCATTGGAATTCATTTTTTTGCCCTTTTTAGGCTTATAGTGCGGAAGAGCTCCATTTTCTTTAAAACCAACTATTGAATCAAAGCTAGAGCTAAAAAAATTTTTATTTAATTTTCTAAAATGCAAAAGCATATCAGCAATGTCCATTTCATCTAATTCAGCCAATTCAACATTACTTAAACTTTTAAATTTACGTAAAAATTTAATCAAGCCAATAGCATCAATAACATGTGCTTCTTTCATCTTAAGAAGTTCATAATCAGTTTTTACTGCCTTAAGATTGCCTATAATGCTTTCTCCTAAAATAATATTAGCCTCACCAAGAACTTTTAAGACCCTAACATTAGTATAAAATGAAACAAAAAATTTACCTTCATGCTTTATTAGATCCAGAAAACAGTAAAAATTACTGTAGGACTCTATTTCAAAATTTTCCATTTCAAGCATTTCTTTAACACTAGAATCAAGTTTTTTTGGATCAATAAAAAGAACGTTTTTCTTGTCCTTATTCCTAGATATTAAAAGAAAAGAATAAAATAATGCTGATTTTTTAACATCTGATCCTCTTAAATTCAATACCCAAGCAATCTCATCAAGAGCAGCAACAACATAAAAATCTGCAAAATTCTTTTCTAAAATTAAATAAATAGATTCGATTTTTTTAGATCTTTTATTATTTTTCTCAGCATCAACCAATTCAACTATATGATTAAACTCAAGTTGGGGTCTAGATTCCCAAATTAAATCAATTAGATCCTGATTTAAAACCTTGATATATGTATTTTTACATTTTTCAGACAGCTCTTTATAAAACTTTATGCTGCTCTCATCAGAGTAAATTCCAAGCTTTAATCCTTGAAAATTCAAATTTATATACGTAAAAATATCGGGGGATCCTTTTACTCCAAGCTTTATTAATTCAACTTCAGTTCCCTTGAGTTCTTGATCGGCCTGTAAAAAATACCTACCATCTGTAAACAGAACAGCTTTAGATAATGATACAATTACAATACCAAAGCTACCAGAAAAGCCTGTAATAAACTCACGAGTATTATACCTTTCATGAGAATATTCACTAAAATGAGGATCATAACCTGCTACCAAATAAGCATCAACTCCATTTTTCCCCATATAATCTCTAAGCAAAGCTAACCTTTTATTAATATTCAAAAAAATCCCCTTTATACAGTCTACTAATACTAGTATACCAAATAATTATCAATTTAAAAAAAAAAAATTATTTGATATAATTTAGCTTGAAATTAACTCCTAAAGGATAAAATATGAAAAATATCAAAGCGGTTGCCTCTGATCTTGATGGCACTCTTTTACTATCAAAAAGCTATGTTGGAGCCTTTACAGAACTTGTGATTAAAAAATTAACAAAAGAAAAAAAGAAATTCATAATAGCAACAGGAAGAAGTAAAAATGAAATCACTCAAATTACAAAAAAAATAGATCAACTGCAAGTTGCATTTTTCATTACATTAAACGGAGCAAAAGTTTACAACCAAGAATGGAAATTAATAAAAAGTCATAATTTATCTCCTGAAGTGGTAAAGAAGATTTTAAATTTAAGAGAAAAGAAGTTTAGTCACATACCTCATTTTTTACATAAAGCAGATCAACACGACGACCAATTAAATATTGACATCAAGACTAAAATTGCAATTAATCAATGCCAAAAGCTTAAAAAAGAATCCAATATCATCGGACATGAAATAGTCAGCCCAATCAGCAAAATTCAAGAGATTAAAGACTTTAGCGAGCTTAAAAATTTTGAAAATGTTGCAAAAATAATATTAGCTGGCAAAGAAGAAAGCCTAATAGAATATGAAATGATGATTTTAGAGAAATGCAAGGGAGAAATAAATGCATACCTTTCTACTCCAAATTCATTAGAAATTGTAGATCATAAAGTCTCAAAAGGAAATGCATTAAAAGAAGTTCTTAAAACTATCAATATTGATTTAAGCGAAACCATAGCTTTTGGAGATGGATTTAATGATACAGATATGCTAAAAAATGTAAAAAAGGGATTACTAATGGGAAATGCAAATTATAGATTAAAAGAAATACTGCCTTACTTAGAAGTAATAGGAACAAATGATGAAGAAGCTGTTGCAAATTACATTAATGAGAATGTTTTAGAAGAACCTATTTAGGAGGAATAAATGGAGAAAGATTTAATAAAATATGCAGAACTTGTAATTTTAAAAGGAATTAATTTACAAAAAAATCAGTGTGTTTTAATTCAAGGATCAATCGAAAATTACAATTTTTTGAGGATACTAGCAAAAAAAGCTTATGAACACGGGGCTAAATATGTCAAGCTAAATATTAAAGACATTGATATTTTAAAATCAAGATTAAAATTTTCACAAAAAGAAAGCTTAGAATTTCTTCCAAATGCCGAAAAGGCCTTTTTAGAAGAAATGGTTCAAGATAAATGGGCAAGAATAAGCGTAGATGATACAGAAAATTTTGAAGACTTAAAAGAAAGCATTGGTCAAAAAATGTCAATTTACCAAAAAGCCTTAAGTCTGGCAAGCAAAACTTTATCGCAAGCAATAATGAGCAACGAAATAGCTTGGTGTGTTATTTGTTCGCCAGGTCCAAAATGGGCTTCCAAAGTTTTAAATAAAAAAGAAGAAAGTAAAACTTTAGAAGAATTTTTCAAAATACAAAAGAAAATACTGTTACTTGACAATGAAAATCCAATAGAAGAATGGGAATCCCATGGAAAAAAACTTCACAAAAGATGTAAAATATTAAATGAACTTAACCTAGAAAAGGTAATTTTTAAAAACGAAAAAACAAACTTGGAAGTATATCTGCTTGAAACTTCTCTATGGACAGGCGGAAGCGAAAAAATCAAAGGGACAGAAATAGAATTTAACGCCAACATGCCAACAGAAGAAGTTTTTACAACTCCAAACTACAAAAAAACAAAAGGAATTGTGTATGCCACTCGCCCTGTAATGGTGCTTGGAACACTAATATCTGGAATATGGTTGAAATTCGAAAATGGAAAAGTTGCTGACTTTGGCTGTGATGATGAGAAACAAAAAGAAATATTAAAATCACACATCGAAACCGACATACAAGCAAAATATATAGGAGAAGTGGCGCTAGTTGACAGCAGTTCTCCTATTTATCAAAGCAATCTTATTTTTTACAGCACATTATACGATGAGAATGCAAGTTGCCACATAGCACTAGGGGCTGCATATCCATCTTGTTTAAGCAACGAAGAAGATTTAAAAACCGACACTGATAAACTAAATTACGGATGCAACGTTTCATTAATACACACAGATTTAATGATCGGAAGCGACGACTTAAATGTCATTGGAGTAGACAAAAATGGAAAAGAATACACAATAATAAAAGCTGGCAAATTTGCAATATAAAAAGGAGACTTAATAATGATAATGGCATTGCTTACCAATGATCTTTTTTTATCTTGTCTTGTATCAGGAATTTCTGCGCAAGTAATTAAATATGGTATCCAAACCGTAAAAACAAGAAAGTTAAAACTAACTCCAGCACATCTTTTAAAAAAAATTTTTTTAGAAACAGGGGGCATGCCAAGCAGTCATTCATCAACAGTTACTGCTCTTTCAACTTCAATTGCACTAACTGAAGGAATAGGTACAAATTTTATAATAGCTCTTGCCTTTGCCCTTATTACAATAAGAGATTCTTTCGGCGTAAGATATATGTCTGGGGTTCAAGCAGAATATTTGAATGCATTA
Source organism: Borreliella valaisiana VS116 (assembly GCF_000170955.2). NCBI lineage: Bacteria > Pseudomonadati > Spirochaetota > Spirochaetia > Spirochaetales > Borreliaceae > Borreliella > Borreliella valaisiana. The sequence goes on from NZ_ABCY02000001.1 coordinate 66,387, forward strand.
TCAGAAAAATTAAAAAAAGAAATAAAAATTGACACAACAAAAATAAAAGTGGTCAAAGGACATAAAAAGAAAGAGGTTCTAACGGGCATAATAATAGGGATAGTCTCTGCATATATTGTGTGCTATTTATAACATAGGAAAAAATAAATGGTGCGTTTTTTAAGTTTTTTGTGTTTAATTACAACAATACCACTTATAAGTTCCTGCAATATCGCTCAATTTGGAGATTACAAACCCTTATACTTTACAAATGAAACCGATCTAAAAAATGCTAATGAATATATAAATTCACTGGGGTACAAAACAATCTCAGAATACACAACAAAAATTGACATTTTAGACTTTCCTGAAAATAAAAAAATCACAATATATGAGACGAACAAACTTAACAATCTTGACCTAAGGAAAAATATATTTTTAAAAAAACTCCCCAATCTTTTCAACACAGAACATAAAAAACTTCTTTATGTTGAAAACAGATTCAAAACTATAGATTTTAAAAAATTAAAAAAAGATCTCAATATTAATGTTGACATGCATTCTCTTGACTACAAAACAAAAATTAATTTTATTTCAAGCATAATATTTTTAATCATAATAATTTTATTAATTTTTTTAGACCCAGCAAATTCTATATTTACTTTAATTTTTCTACTAATTTCATCTCTTATTTTTATAATAAGTAAAGAAATATTGTATTTTTATCCATTTACAGTTCTCTCTTATTTGTTATTTTCAGTAATCAATAATTTTAACAAAAATTACAATAAAATATATCTAAAAGAAATAAATTTTTTAACACTAATAACAAAAATAAAACACTTATTATTTTTCTTTATATTTACAACTCTGTATTTCATTACAATAATAACCTTTTTTACTACAAATATTGATCCTACTTTTATTGTATTTGCTGCAATACCAGCCCTTTGCATTTTTTTAATTTTCAGCTGGATCAAAACAGAAAGCAATTTTAAAGATACATTCTTATTCCCGATCGAAATTAAAGAGAGAAAAAAAGAAGAAAAAAAAGCTTTAAAATCAAAAATAACAATACATTTACTGCTATTTACACTCTCATTAATGCCATTCGCTTATTCAAGCTATATGCTAAATTTTCATAAAAACATAAACTATCTTTACAGTAAAAAATTAAATTATTTTGATTATTTAAATCCTAACAATATTTATATAATGCTAGGATATAACAAAGAAATGCCCAACATTGTAGGATACCTATCCCATATTCTTTATCAAAACGAACTAAAATACAATTTTAACGCTAAATATGGAAAAATTCCTAAAAATATAAAAGAAAATCACTTTGAAATCAAAAATGACAAGATAGAAATTAATCCTAAAACTGTTTACGAAGTAGACAAATCATTTATTGATGAAACGCTCAAAAAAGATCTTGCAAGTCTGTTTTTAAAAAATAAAAACCCAATCCTAATATATAAAGAAAACAAAAATAATATCAACACGGATAAAAAAAATTACAAAATGCTCTTCTTATTCTCATTGCCTTTCTTTGTATTGCTATTCCTATTTAAAGCAATAAGATTTACAATTCTTTTAAACATAAATGAAAAAACCTATAGAAAATACATTCAAGGATAAATAACTAATGCTAGACTTAGAAAAAGTAAAAACAATTTTAAAAAAATATAATAAATATGAAGTAAGCATTGACGAGATTCAAATACCTGAATATGCACTAATACCCCTTGAAGTAGAAAATTCAAAATCCATAATATACATAATTGAAAAACAAAAAATAGAAGAAAATCAAATTTTATCAAAAAATTCAAACATAGAACTGTACACATACTCTCCAATATCTGGAATAGTAGAAAAAATATACACAGCCAACTTTCCAGATGGGAAAAAATTAAAATCTGCATTAATCAAATTTCAAGGAAAAATAAAAACCGAAAAAACCGCAATTGAAGATGAAATTTCAAGAGAAAAAACCCTAGAAAAATTAATTCAACTGGGAATCCCTTGGTTTAACGAAAATTCTTTATTTCAATTCATAAACAAATGTAAAAAAATAGACAAAATGATTTTATTAACAAATGGAAAAGATGCGTTTACAAATATTTCAGAAGCATTGATGGCAGAAAAATTAGAAGAAATTCTTTCGGGATTCCAAATAATCGACAAAATATTTAAATTCAAAGAAATAACAATAATATCAAATAAAGACGAACTGAAAAAAGAATTGGACAAATTAAATATTTTTAAAAACAGAAAAATACAAATTAAATATTTAGAAAATGCATATCCTTATACAAATCACGAAATGATAATGCACTTTTTATACAACAGTAAAAATACAAAAGATGATATAAATCCTCATAATAATATTTTATTAGTAAATATTGAAGATCTATATAACACAAATCTTGCTATAAAAAATAACAATCCTTATAAAGAAAAATTTGTAGCCATAAATGGAAATAAAAAAATAAAAAGTAGAATACTGAAAGTAAAAATTGGAACCTCTTTCAGCCAAATAATAAACGAAAAAATTGATACAAAAAAATATGAAATTTTTTTAAACAACCCAGCCAACCAAATAAAAATCAAAACATTAAACATACCAATAACAAGGGATGTTTATAGCATCACCATATTAAAGAAAAAGTCAATATATGACAAAGTTAGAGAATTATTTATACCCAGTTTTTCACCATTGCAAATGGAAAATATTATTTTTTCATACTTAAAGAATGAAAAAATAAATGATAACAACAAATTAAAAATATTTAAATATACAGATAAAGAAGTAGAAGAAGAAATAAATAAAGTTAAAAAAGAAATTAAAGGTAAAATTCTAAATGAAAATCTAATAAATGGAATAATATACACTGAAAACAACTTAAAAGATATATACTTTACTATCATATTATCATTATTGCCCAGTTTAATATTTTCTTTCCTAAACAACACAAAATTTATGACAGACACTTTGCTGTTAATATTTATTAGCATAGCAATCTATATACCAATAATGCTAAAAATTAATTACAAATGTTTGTCTTTTTTTGTTTACAATGCCTTAATAATAAGCATTATATTGCCTTTAAATTTAGGAATTACACTAAAAATAACATCCTTATTATTTACTTTTTTAGTATTTTTTTACTTTTTCAGGCTATCAGCATTTTTAGCAAATCCTATACTAATTTCTTTTATGTTTTTTGTATTAAATTTTCCAATAAGTTTTAAGCAAAACTATCAAGAAGGGCTTAAAAACTCAATATCAATAATTCCAACCTGGAACGAAATAATTAAAACAAATCCAAGCATAAAAAATTTAAAAAGTTTGAATACCTTAACAAGATATGAAAATAAAAAAATCGATGCAATTGAAAATTTTGTAAATAAAAACATTTTTTCCGTTTTCAACATAATTGTGACAAGATTTCATATTGAAAGTCTTTTGGGAGTTAATAATGAAAAAAAAATATCTCCTATCTTACTTTACTTTGGACTCTTATTAATAGTTGGCAAATATATAATTAATAAATTAATACCATTGTCATTCTATATAAGCTTAATGACAATCTCGTACATAGCACATAATATAGGAATACTAAGCCACATCAGTTCAGATATGTTGACGTTACTTATTTCTCCAATACCAATGCTCTTAATATTTACAATAGCTACAGAAGTACAAATAACACCTCACTTCAAATTTGAGCAAATACTTTACGGATCACTATTGGCATCTATATACTTTTTAACATTAAGCTATATTCCTTTTGAAACTTTATCGGTCATAATATCAATTTTTATCTTACAAGCAAGCTCAAATTTAATAAAAAAATATAGTTTAACCTTAAAAATTAAAAAAATAATGCATTTTTTGAAAACAAATAAAGAAAAAGCACTCAAAATTCCTCTCGAGAATGAAAAGGATATAATAAAACTATGACTAATAATTTGATTACATACTTAATTATTAACAACTTAACTTTAATACACTTCATTGGATTTGAGGATATAAAAATAAAAAATAATGCAATCTTAATAAAAAAATACATAATAATAACAATTACCTCTTTATTAATATATTCAATATTATTTTATCTTTATAAACTGATTGCAAAGAACAATTTATTGTTCTTAATACCAATTTTTTATGTAATTTTAATTTACGTGCTGATATTATCATTTAAAGTATTAAATGATATATTTATTATTTACAATAAAAAATCAAATTATTCAAACGATTTCATGCTTTCAAATAGCAGCTTAATTGCAATAACATTTTTTGCACTTGATAAAAACAACGGATTTTTTGAAGGATTAGAAATGATTATTTTGTCTGCACTTGGCATACTAATAGCTTTAATCTTAATAACATCGATTAAAAAAAACTTTGATAAAAACCCTAAAATCGAAATATTAGAAAACGAACCAATATATTTTTTTATAATGTTTATTTTATCTTTAATTCCAAATATAATTATATTAATACACAATCAATAATAGTGAGAAATAAAAATGAAAGAAAAAATAAATACATTGTTTAAACAAGCCGAAGATATTTGGAGGAAGCTTTGACAAAAAAGAAATTCAAGCTAAAATTGAAAAATATGAAAAAGAAATAAACCAGAAAAATTTTTGGAATGATCCTAAAAGAGCCCAAAAAGTTATTAAAGCTCAAAGTATCTTAAGAAACAAAATTGATCCGTGGGAAGAGTTAATCAACAAAATTAAAGACTTAGGCGATCTGTGCGAAATTATTGAAAATGAAAAAGATATTAGCAGCTTGGAAATCGAATTTAATATACTTGAAAAACAGTACAAAGATTTGCTCACAATTTCTTACTTTAAAGAAGAGCTTGATGCAAACGGCGCGTTTTTAACTATTCATTCTGGTGCTGGGGGAACTGAAGCATGCGATTGGGTTGCAATGCTTTACAGAATGTATTCAAGATATGTTGAGAGGAAAAAATATAAAACAGAACTTATTGATTTACTTGAAGCAGAAGGTGGAATAAAGTCTGTTACAATAGAAATCAAAGGTGAGTATGCTTATGGACTTTTAAAAAGCGAAGTCGGAATACATCGTCTTATAAGAATTTCTCCATTTGATGCTGCTAAAAAAAGACATACCTCTTTTGCATCAGTATTTGTTGACCCTGTTATTGATGAAAAAATAGAAATAATAATCAAACCAGAAGATATAAGAATAGATACATACAGAGCATCAGGAGCCGGAGGACAACACGTCAACAAAACATCCTCTGCTGTAAGAATAACTCACATTGAAACAGGAATAGTAACTCAATCTCAAAGCGACCGAAGTCAGCACAAAAACAAAGAAATGGCAATGAAAGTTTTAAAATCAAGACTTTACGAATACTATAAGAATAAAGAAGACGAAAAAAATAAATCCAAGCAAGACACAAAAAAAGAAATTTCTTGGGGAAACCAAATAAGGTCTTATGTATTTCAACCTTACAATTTGGTAAAAGATCACAGAACAAAATTTGAAAATTCAAACACCACTTCGGTTATGGACGGCAATATAGACAATTTCATAGAAGAGTATTTAAAATGGAAAAGCTTAAACTAACGCTAGTAATACCCTTACTAATATTTACAATACACAAAATAAATTCTCAAAGCAATATAATTTACAACTTTTCCTATATCATTAATACAAAAACAGAAAATATTGACCTTAAAAAAGGAATTGAAAAACAATTGAACAAAGTCTACGATAAAATAACAGAACATATTGTAAACAATGCTGACAAGAATATCATTGAAGATATTTATATAAATCAAGATATAATAAAAACAGAACTTGAAATTAGTAAATTAAAAAAAGAAATGGATAAAAAAAAAATTCAAAATATAATAACCGCAAAAGAAAAGCATAAAACCAAAACCAAAATTGATGAGCTTAAAAAAGACATTCAAAATATTAACAGCAAACAAAAAAAATTTGCAGAATATTTCAATAATTTAAACAAACTAAAAGTAAAATACAAAAAAATTGAAGAACAAACAAACATATCAAATTTAAACAAAGAATTTTTCATAAGAGAAGAATTATTTTTTATTAACTATATTGACCTGAAAAAAATAGAAAATTATTATTTGCTAGAAATCAGCAATATCACCCCTGAAAAAATTGAGACTGAAAAAGCAGTATTTAAAACATCATCCTCTATTAATGAAATTGCAGATAAAATAACAAAGCACAGTTTAAAAGAAATATTGGGTAGAGAATTTTTAAAAATCAATATTAACGTCAAAAACAACCCGGATGCAAAAATCTACATAAATGAAAAATTTGTTTCAAAAGGAATCTATTACGATAATATTTTTGACATTTCTAAAATCCCAAACAAAGAAATTGAAATACAAATTACAAGTACAAATTTTGAAAATCACTCTATTAAAAAAAAGGTTAAAAATGCAGATTCAATAATATTAAATATTGATTTAAAAAGAACAATCTCTAAAAAAGTAGCAATTACAAGTAATGTAAAATCTAAAGTTTTTAAAAAAGGTATATTTATAGGAGAAACCCCAATTGAAATTGAAAAACCAGAAAGTCAAGACATCATTTTGCTTAAATCTAACGGATATAGAGATAGATTTAAGCTAATAAATAAGGAAGAAGATAAAGTAGAAATAGAAATGATAAAAACCAGCAAAAATAGAGTTAGCAATGCAAGAGATAAATTTTATGTCAATCTGGCTATTTTCACATTAAGCACAATAGGAACCATTTTTGCAGGAACATTACACAACAATGCAGATACACTTTATAAAATAACTGGAAATCACTTTATCAATAAAAGATTAGCGGCTGAAGATGTTTATATGGCAAAAGCAGAACAAATGACTGCAACATTTCTATTTGGAGCAGGCATCACTTTAACTATTGGTAGCTTTATTTCATTAATAACTCATTTAGTAGAATATATTAAAGAGGCAAATCTGGGAGAATAGATTTAACAATTAATAAACAGGAGAACAGGCTTTTGGGCATTTTAGAAAAAATAAAAAATTTATTTAAAAGTAATCAACAAGAAAATGTTATTGAAAACTTAGAAGAAATTCTATTAGAATCAGACATCAATAATGAAATTGTAATAGAAATAATAAACAAATTAACAAAAGAAAAAAATAAAAACGAAGAAATTATTATTGAAAAACTAAAAGAACTTTTAAGTAATTATATTAACACAAAAAAATTTACTCTAGAAAATAACAAATTAAACATTTTGTTAATAGTTGGAATAAATGGAATTGGGAAAACATCAAGCATAGCAAAACTTGCAAATAAATTAAAAAATGAAGGCAAAAATATATTAATATCGGCTGCTGATACATTCAGAGCAGCTGCAATTGAACAAATGAAAATTTATGGAAAACAAATTGGAATCAGAATAATATCTCAAAACCAAGGAAGCGATCCATCAGCTGTCATATTCGACAGCATATCAAGCGCTAAGCTTAAAAATTACGACGCATTAATTATTGACACAGCTGGAAGATTGCAAAATAAAGAAAATTTAATAAAAGAGCTTCAAAAGATAAACAATGTAATATTAAAGCAAATAAAAAACACCAACATCAATTATCAAAAAATACTTGTAATCGATTCTACTATTGGAAAAAATACAAACAACCAAGCAGAAATTTTTAATAACGCAATAGAAATAGATGGAATAATAATCACTAAACTTGATTCATCCTCCAGAGCAGGTACACTAATAAATATTTCAAAAATTCTTAAAAAGCCTATATACTTTACTACATTTGGAGAAAAACTAGAAGACATTAAAGAATTTGATATCAATGAATATCTTAATAAATTACTATGAAAAAAAACCGATTGACACTTCTTTTATTTATACCACAAATTATTTATGCAAAAAGCTATTTTGCATCTGATGCATTTTTCAATAAATACCAAAAATTAAACGAAAAACCAAAAACGGGGTTTTACATTGAGTATCATTCTACTGATGATACCGAAAAACTCTACTTATATAAAGAAACTGATTTAATAAAATACAAAACAATTCAAATCATAGAAAACACAAGAAAAATTACATATTACGATACAAAAGATATAAAAAGAAAAGAAGAAGTTTACGACAATTTATATAACAAAATACAAGAAATTGAATATGATAACAAAGGAAAAATTCTTGAAACAGCAAATTACTTTTATGAAAACGGCAACTTAATATACAAAAACTTAAAAACAATAAACCAAAAACCAAAATTAATATATTATTCTAAAGACGAAAATGGTAAATTACTAAAAATAACAGGATCAAATTTTCAAATTTGGAACTATGGAATTAATGGCGACATAAAATCTACATATTTTGACATCAAAAAATCAACAACAAAAGTAATAAAATATGATGACAAAAAAAGAAATTCAAACGGTATAATAATTGTTAATAATAAAATAAAATCCAAAGAAAAAATCCAATATCTAGATGAACAAAAAACAGTAAATATCTTTGAAGAAGAAAATACAAAAATCATATCTACCTATCAAGGAAACAACATAATTAAAGAAGAAACATATAAAAATAATGAACTTATAAAAACAAATGATTTTCAATACAACTCATCTGATATGATAATTTTTCAAAACACTAAAGAAAAGGATAAAGACCAATACACCAATACTAAAATTGAATACGAATATAACCAAGACAATCAATTAAAAAGCAAAAAAATTTATGAAAACGATATAATTTATCTAAAAACCGAATACCACAATGATAATGAATATGAAGAAGAAATTTACTACAATAAAAAACCCGCTCTTAGAGTAAAACACAAAAATGGAAAAGTCATTGAAGAAAAACCAATAGGAACAAATTAAATGAATATAAGAAATTTTTTGCTTAAAAAATTAATACTAGAAGAAAAAAATAGCCTAGCCCTTACAATTGTAATAATATTAAGCATTGCCTTAGGCGAAATAATAATTATCCTAACAATATCAATCATGAATGGTTTTCAAAATGACTTTTTTCTTAGCATTACAAATGTAGAAAGTGGAAATTTAAAAATAGAAAACGAACTTACTCAAGAAGAAATCAAAGAAATTAAAAATATTGAAGGAATAAAACATATAAATAAAATATACGAAACACAAGGCATTGGAATTCAAAATTATTACTATCCAACTATTTTAAACATCCTTGCAGTTGATATTACAGATCTCAAGAAAGACCAAAATTTTATTTCATTTACAGGACTTGAAAAAGCTGAACTGGATCTTAAAAACAATGAGATCATTATTGGAAATATACTCTCCTACAATTTCAACCTATTCGAAAATGACACCCTAGAATTAATAATCACCGATGAAATAAAAAACATTATCTCATTAGAAAATGATATAAAAAAATTTAAAATAAAATCAATTTTCAAAAGTAATTATGCAAAAATAAATGAAACTTTAATTTTTATGAATATAGACTATTTCATTAAAAATAAACTTTTGCATAATTCTAGCATTAATTACCAAATAAAAACAAAAAAATTAAATCCAAGTAACAAATTAATTAAAAAGATCAAAACTATTAATCCAAAAATTAAAGTAAAAACTTGGAATGAATACAATAAAGAATTCTATAAAGCATTAAAAATAGAACGAAATACAATGTTAATTATCTTAACAAGTATTTTCATTGTTATTGCCGTTAATGCATATTATCTACAAAAAAGAATAATAATAAATAAAAATAAAGCTATTTTGATACTATTAGCCATGGGACTTAGAATAAACAAAATAAAGCAAATTTTTTTTATTCACTCAGTAATAATCTGCACTATAGGAGGACTTCTTGGCTTGATACTAGGAATTTCAATTTCCTTAAATATAAATGAAATTTTAAAAATAATTGACAATCTGGTAAACACTTTAATAAATTTTTTAAATCAAACATTGGCCTTAGAAATAGATGGCATTAAAATACAAATAGTAAAAAATATAATTACTCCTAAATTATTTTTAAGCGATTTAGCATTTACTTTCTGCTTTGCATGCTTTTCCACAATATATTCAAGCGTTAAAGCAACAAAAAAAATTGGAAGTCAAAAAAACATTGAAACTATAAATGGATCGTAAAATGGAAAATATATTAATTATAAAAAATCTTTGCAAAGCATACAAAAAAAATAAAACAAAAATTCAAGTAATAGAAAATTTAAACTTAACTGTAACAAAAGGTGAATTTATTTCAATTCAAGGAAAAAGTGGTTGTGGAAAATCAACTCTTTTTAATATGATTTCAGGAATTGATAAAATAGATTCTGGAGAGATAATATCGTGTGGAATATCTTTGAAAAATGCAAATGAAAAAACATTAAGTTTATATAAAAACAGACAAATAGGTTTAGTATTTCAAAACTATAATTTAATAAATGAGTTCAGTGTAATTGAAAATATAATTTTACCCAAAATTATCTTGGGCCAAGAAACAAAAGAAACAATAAATAAAAAAGCTTTAGAGCTAATGAAAATACTAGACATAGAAAACAGAGCAAATCATTACCCTTCAGAACTCTCGGGAGGCGAATCACAAAGGGTCGCTATTGCTAGAGCGTTAATCAATGAACCTAATATAATCTTATGTGATGAACCTACAGGAAATTTAGACTTAAGCACAGCTAAAACCGTAGAAAATCTACTTATCAATACCGCAAAAAATTTTAAAAAAACATTAATACTAGTTAGTCATAACCCTCAATTTGCAAACAAAGCAGATTCAAAATATGAATTCAAAGATAGGACATTAAAAAAACTATGATGCTTTTAAAACTAAAAGAAATTACAAAAATTGCTTATATAATTTTTAAAAATTCAACAAATAAAATAGCTTTAATGGGTTCTGGAATATCATTAAGTTTAGTGATGATTCCATTAATTATTGTTTACTATATGTCTAGCAATATTATGACTTCTACTATTAATAAATATATTGAAAGTGAGGGATTTTCCATACAAATAGAATACAACGACACAAATAAAACTCATTACCTAAAAGACAGATTAAACTCATTTGAAAAAAAATATAATTACAAAGATTTAAATTATTTTTTTGAAAAAAGAACTTATGGAATTATTGGAAATAATAAAAAACAAGGTGTACTAATAAGAGCAATAGAAAACGAATTCATATTGGAAAACAAATCAATAAAATTAATAAAAGGTACTAAAAATTTAAAAAAGGATTCTATACTCATTTCAAATCAAATAAAAAATAAACTTAATTTAAATCTCAATGAAAAAATTGAGATTTTGATTCCAAATACAAAAAACAATAAAATAATGCCCAGAATAAAAAAGTTTAATATCTCAGGAATAATTGAAACCGGGCTAAAAGATATTGATAATAATTTAGTGTTAATTTCTTTTGAAAATGAAAATTTAATGTCAAAAAAGTTTTCAAAAAGCATAATTGGACTTAAAACAAATTCCAATTCCATAAAAACCAATGAAATCTTGAAACAAAATTTAGAAACTGAATTTCAAGAATTCCAAACAAAAACATTCTATGAGCTTTACTTAAATAAATATAATAATCTAGATATAAGTAAAAAACTTTTAATATTCATTATGGCTTTGATTATAATATTTGCAAGCATCAATATGTCTTCGTCTCTTTCAATGCTTATTTTTGAAAATAAAAAGAAAATTGCAATACTAAAATCAATTGGAATGAATAATTTAAACATAAAAATAATATTTCTTTTGATATCGCTCACATTAAGCACTACCTTTTGTGGAATTGGAATAATAATTGGAAATTATTTAACACTTAAAATATCCTATTTAATAAACTTTGTTGATAATGTTTTAAACCTATTTTTAAAAATATTTGGAGAAGAAAATTCTGAAATATTAAACTCAGAATACTACGTATCGGAATTTCAAATAAATTTAAGCCTGAGCTTTAACTTAATACTTCTTGGCTTATATATGTTAATAACCATTTTAACCACACTGATTCCGCTTAGCATTATCTCAAATTTAAAAGAAAAAGAAATTTTAAGATAGTTTAAAGCTCTATTTAATCAGAACATTATAAATTTTAATAGATGAAAAATCCTTTTCAATAGTGGGATAAATTTCACTTGGGAAAATCGTACTAATTGTGAAACTCTGTTTAGATTTAGATTTTAAAAAAGAATTTGCAGAAGAGATTAATTTACGTCTCAAAGACCTAATAATTCTATCTTCCTTATCAATATACCCAATTTCAATCTCCAAATTTTTAATAACATCTTTTGAAGAATTGAAAACTTCTATCACAGTATTTACCTTACAAATCCCAAAAGATTCTTTAAAATAACTTCCAATATATTTAAATTTTAATATAAAAGAATCTGAGTCAAGATCTACACCAATTTTATCACCAACATTCTCAAAAAAATCAATCTCAATAATATCTAATACTATTTTTTTAGGATTAACATCAATAGCTCTTGGTATGCTTGATATAACATCAATTGGAATATAAACATTTTTACCCCATTTTGCAGCAAAATCACTTTCTTTGTCAAAAACTTGGTTAAACACAGATTTGCCAAGATCATCATAAACTGTAACTCTATAAGAAATCTTTTTAACAGGATGCGTTGTTGAGACAACCCCTGCTTTAAGCTGATACAAATGTGCATCTTCAAACACTAAAACTTTAGCGTCCTCTATTTCTATGTAATATAAGTCTTTGGGATATGAAATAAGATTAGCAGCTTCAACTACTAAATCAGTAGCCATAGTAATAGGAGGAAGACCTTGTAATGTAAAAGAAGGGGTAAATTTTTCTTTTAAAGCCATTTTACCATTCCCATTTAAACCAATGAAACTCTGAAAAGATCTGTAAGTGATCAAAGAAATAAAAAATATCAAGATAGAACTCAAAGCTAATATTAACATTCTGTTCTTGGATTTTTTAAATTCATAATAGTTGATTAAATCTAAATCGTTTTTTATTCCAAATTCTTTTGCTTGTAAACTCACATGAATCATTTTTTTTTTAGATTCTTTAGTATTTACCTTATCAGTAATCTCTTTAAAAAGAAAAAAAAATGAACTAAACATCGATTTATCGTGAAGAGAATAAAAATAAATAGATTCAAGCTCTCTAAAAGCAACATCTACCCTACCCATATCAAAAAATCTTTTAACTCGAGTATAAGATCTTTTAAAATGAAGTTCTATATTTTCAATATCATTATCAGAAATACCTGATATTTCAATAATATTTTTAATACTCTTTTTGGTTAAAATTTTATTTCTATGCTTCCTAAGTTTTGATAAATAAATCTTAATTCTATCTTCAGACGTTTTACTATTCATTATCTTCTAATTCATCAACTTTTTTTAAAAGCCAATAAGCAATATTTCTGGCAGTAGTCTTAGTAATAGAAATTCCTATAAAAGAGTTAATTAATACTATTTTTCCCTCTTCTCCACGTTTTAATTCTTTTGAAGCCTCTTCTAAAACACCTTCTTTGGTTTTTGTGTAAGCAATCTCTTCAGAAATCTCTGTAGACTCGAAAACAAGATCACAAAAAATCTCTCCCGTGCTAGTTACATTCCCATAAATATTGTTAACAGGAACCAATTTATAATCTTCAACTTTTTCAAACCTATAAATTACTTCTTTCATATAAACGAGTATATCATAATCAAAAAACATAGCCAATAAACAAAATCCATACAAAAATAAATTCTAATTTAAAAAAAATGATTATTAATTAATAATCATTTTAAATTTTTTTGTGAAATAAAAAATAATGATATAATTATTAAAACTAAAAATTAAAACAAAGGAACTTGTAAGGATTATGGACTTTAAACAAATAAAAAGCAACGCTGAAAAGGTCAAGTTTTTAAGAAAAGATTTTCCTATTTTAAATAAAAAATTTAACAATAAGCATATAATTTATTTTGACAATGCAGCAACTTCGCAAAAACCCAAAAAAGTAATTTACTCTAGCATAGAATATTATGAAAATTACAACGCAAATGTACATAGAAGCGGTCACAAATTTGCAATTCAATCTAGCATAACAATAGAAAAAACAAGAGAACTTGTAAAAAATTTCATTAATGCAGAATCTGCAAAAAATATAATATTTACCTCTGGAACTACAGATGGAATTAACATCATAGCAAACTCATTTTTTTACTCAAAATACTTTAAAAAAAAAGATGAAATTATTCTTACAACTCTTGAACATAATAGTAATTTGCTGCCATGGGCAAATCTTGCAAAATTATCCAATCTAACAATTAAGCTTGCTAAATTCAATGAAATGGGAATTATTACCCCTGAAGAAATTGAAAAACTTATTACAGAAAAAACAAAACTCATAAGTATTTCAGGAATAAATAATACTTTGGGAACCATTAATGATTTAGAATCTATTGGGAAAATCGCAAAAAAATACAATATAAGTCTTTTTATAGATGCTGCACAAATGGCGCCTCATATAAAAATAGATGTTAAAAAAATTGGCTGTGACTTTTTGGTATTTTCTGGACATAAAATGCTTGCTCCAACAGGAATAGGAATTTTATATATTTCAAATAATATGGCTGAAAAGCTTAATAGCTCAAAATTAGGAGGAAATACTGTAGAAGAAATATTCATAGAAAATAAAAAAATTAAATTTAAATCATTCGATGCTCCTAATAAATTTGAATCGGGAACCCCAAATATTGCGGGAATTATTGGACTTAAAGAAGCAATAAAATATATCAATAATATTTCTATGGATTTTATTTTAGAACATGATCAGCAATTAATCGAATATGGCGTAAAAAAATTACAAGAACTTGATGAAGTCGAGTTCTTATTAAATACAAATCTTAAAAGAAATTCAATAATATCATTTACCGTAAAAAATATTCATTCACACGATATTGAAACCTATTTAGATACAATGGGAATAGCAACTAGAGCTGGAAAAACTTGCTCCTATGTAGCATTTTTTCCAGAAAATTTAAATAAAAACCATCTTTTAAGAGCTAGCTTTTATTTTTACAATACACAAGAAGAAATTGATATTTTCGTATTGGGGTTAAAAAAAGTAATAAAAGAGCTCTCGTAAAAATTTTCATAATATCTTTTATTATTGATTTAATAAATCAAAGAAAATAGAATTAAATTATGCTCACTGAAGAAACTAAAAAAAAACTATTAAAGCTTAGTAAAGTAAATAATTACATAATAAATGAAGTAGAAAAAACCCAAAATTTCAAACATCAATCTAAATGTGGGGATCAAATTTTATTCCAAACAATAGAAGCAAATAACGAAAAATTTAATTTTAAACATCATGCATCTGGATGTATGATTTTACTTGCAAGCGCCAACGCTTTAAACAAATTGTGCAATAATAAACCAAAACCCGAAATCCTAAACTTAGTGCAAAAAGTGATAAACGGTGATTTTACAAATCTAGATGAAATTGATGCAAGTTTAAAAATTTTTAACATATTTACAAATACAAATAGAAAAGATTGTTTTTTATTGCCGTACAAATCATTAAAAGATAGTTTGGAAAACTACAAGCCTCTAAGGAGAATTATTAGATGAAAATCTATTCACACTCATCAATCGGATATGAAGGAGAACTAATTGAGATTGAAATAGATATTAAAAAAGGAATTTCTGGAATTGATATCGTAGGGCTTGCTGGAAGCGAAATTAAAGAATCAAGAGAAAGAGTAAAATCAGCTATCAAGAATTCAAATTTTCATCTTCTCAAAGATAGAATATTAATAAACCTTGCACCAGCTGGAATTAAAAAGCTTGGAACAGCTTTTGACCTTTCGATTGCTATTAGCATTATTAAAATCCAAGAAAGCAAAAATAATGAGAATTTAGAAATCTTAGTATTGGGAGAATTACAATTAGATGGCAAAATAAGATCAATAAAAGCGGTTTTGCCAGCCATTGCTCTTGCCAAAGAAAAGGAAATAAAATTTGCAATAGTTCCCTTTGAAAATTTAGAAGAAGCTCTCCTAATAGACGGCTTGAATATTTGGGGTGTTAAAGATTTAAAAGAAAGTGTAAAAATAATAGAACAATTAAACGACAATATACTTCCCCCAAGAACAAACATTAAACCACAGCCAAAAATCGAACAAGATTGTATTTTAGATTATGACTTTAAAAATATAAAAGGACAACAAAGAGCAAAAAGAGCAATTGAAATAGCAATTGCCGGGGGACATAACATAATGTTATTTGGTCCACCTGGAAGCGGTAAAACACTTAGTATTAAGTGCGCCCAATCTATTCTACCTCCACTTACAAACAAAGAGCTGATAGAAACAAATAGAATATGGTCAATATCGGGAAAATTAATAGACAGAAAAATAATAAAACAAAGACCTTTTAGGAATCCTCACCATACTGCTAGTAAAGAAGGAATAATTGGAGGAGGTCCAAATCCCTTACCTGGAGAAGTGTCTCTTGCCCATAATGGAATATTATTTCTAGATGAAGCTTTAGAATTTAAAAAATCCATCTTACAATCTTTACGTGAACCTATTGAAGACAAATCAATTTCAATCTCAAGAGCAAGTTCTAAGTTATTCAAATACCCCGCCAATTTCCAACTAATGCTTGCAATGAATCTTTGCCCTTGTGGAAATCTTGGCAAAAAAAATACAGATTGTTTTTGCTCACAACAAGAAATTTCAAATTATTGGAAAAAACTCGGAGCTGCAATGCTTGATAGAATTGATATTAGAGTCCCAACAAGAGCAATTAATAATGAAAAATTACTCAGCGAAACAAGCGAAAGTTCAAGCGAAATAAAAAAAAGAATAATAAAAGCAAGAAATATTCAAAATATAAGATACAAAAATTTTGCAAACATAAATAAAAACTCCGATCTTAATTCCGATCACATTGAAAAATTTTGCGAATTAAGTGCAATCTTAAAAAATGATTTAATTTACATTCTAAACAAACTCAACATATCTTCAAGAGCAACACATTCAATACTAAAAATTGCAAGAACAATCTCCGATTTAAAGGAAGAAAAAAATATTTCAAGAGAAGCCTTACTTGAAGCAATTGAACATAGAAAAAACGGAGAAAATATGCTTGAAAAATAAAAACCCCTAAAATATTTGGGGTCTTAAAACTAAAATTCTATTTTATCAATATAGCTTTTAAGCTGATTAGCTGAATTGTTAAACTTCTCAAGCTCTTTAGGACTTATTTTAAAGTTTAAAACTTCTTTAACTCCTTCTTTACAAACTATAGCAGGTGCTCCAATGTAAATATCTTTAATTGATCCCCCATACTGACCATTAATATAAGAAGATATTGGCAGAATAATATTTTGATCTCCAATTATTGCATTTACAATATTCTTAATACCAAGCCCAATAGCATAATAGGTTGCTCCCTTAAACTTAATTACATCATAAGCAGCATTAACAACCTTTTTATGAATTTCATCAAGCTCCTGATCAGTTATTTTGCCTTCAGAAAGGTATTCTGATAAAGGCTTCATTGCTATTTTTGTTTCATCCCAAGTAGCAAAAGAACTATCACCATGCTCACCCATAATATATGAATGTATATTTTGAGTGTTCACGTTAAAACGATCACTTAAAAAATATCTAAGTCTTGAAGTATCAAGAATAGTACCAGTACCAATAACCTTATGAATAGGAAATTTAGAATATTTCATTGTAACATAAGTCATAATATCTACAGGGTTACTTGCAATGACAAAAATACCATCAAACCCACTAGCTACAATATTAGTTACAATATCTTTAAAAATTTTAGAATTTTTATCAACCAAATCAAGCCTTGTTTCACCAGGTTTTTGATTAAGTCCCGCTGTAATTACAACAATATCTGCATTAACACAATCTTTGTAAGATCCAAACGATACATTAATATTCTTTTTTAAAAACATTTGGCCATGATTAAGGTCCATAACCTCACCTTTTGCTTTATTTTCATTAACATCAATAATTACAAGTTCATGTACAAGCGAATTGTCTATTGTCAAAGCATAAGCAAAGCTTGAACCCACCCCACCAGCTCCAATAAGAACAACTTTATTAGATTTAAGCATAAAAACTCCATATAAATTTAAACTAAATATAACTAATTTTAAATAATCAATGATAAAAATATTTTATCGCATTTCTAAGAGCTTTGCCAACAAAAGTCTTTAAAAATTAAAAACACATTTAATTATCATTAGATTTCAAAACTGCAAGAAAAGCACTTTGTGGAATCTCAACATTTCCTACCATCTTCATTCGCTTTTTACCTTCTTTCTGCTTTTCCAAAAGTTTTCGCTTACGAGTAATATCACCACCATAACACTTAGCAGTAACATCTTTTCTAACAGGAGATATTGTTTCTCGAGCAATAACATTAGAGCCAATAGCACCTTGAATAGCTATTTTGAATTGTTGTCTTGCTATTTCATCTTTCAATTTTTTACAAATCCCAATGGCTTTAGTTCTTGCACTATCTTTAAAAACCAATTGAGACAGTGCATCAACCCTATCCCCATTGACTAATATATCTAATCTTACTAAATCTGTATATTCATAATCTAAAAGTTCATAATCAAAAGAAGCATATCCACGACTCACAGATTTAATCTTATCATAAAAATCAAAAAGGATTTCAGAAAGAGGCATTTTATAAATAAGCTCAACACGCTTAGTATCAAGATAAATTAAGTTTGTCTGCACTCCTCTTTTCAACAAACACACACTCATAATATTTCCTAAAAATTCTGTAGGAACAATAATATTAGCCCTAATATAAGGCTCAAGAATACTTTCAATAGCTTCATTTCCAGGAAATTGTTCGGGACTTTCAATAAAATAAGATTCTCCCTTTTTAGGAATTATTTTGTATCTAACAGAAGGAGAAGTCAATATCACATTTAAATCAAATTCACGCTCAATGCGTTCTTGAATAACCTCTAAATGCAAAAGACCAAGAAATCCACACTTAAAACCATGCCCAAGAGCTGCCGATGAATCCTTTTCAAATGTTAACGACGCATCATTAAGTTTTAATCTATCCATTGCCTTTAAAAGATCATCATATTGATTAGCATCAACAGGATACACCGAAGAAAACACTACAGGCTTAACTTCTTTAAATCCCTCAAGGGGAGATAATGCAGGAAAATCACAAAGAGTTACTGTATCTCCAATTTTCACATCTGATATATTTTTAATTCCTGCAATAAAATATCCAACATCTCCTACTTCTAGTCTATCTTTTCTTTCAAGTGATATTTTAAAAACTCCAATCTCCTCAATTAAATATTCACTATCAGTATGCATTAACCTAATCTTATCACCTGTCTTTATTTGTCCTTCGAAAATCCTAAAGTGAACAATAACTCCTCTATAAGAATCGTAATGTGAATCAAAAATTAATGCCCTTAATGGATCCTTAATATTTCCTTTAGGAGATGGCACATACTTACAAATAGCTTCAAGCAAGTCATCAATTCCTATTCCATTCTTAGCAGAAATCAAAATAGCAATTTCTTCATTTAATCCTAAATCATTTTTTATTTGCTTTTTTACAAAGTCAATATTAGCATTTGGAAGATCTATTTTATTAATAACAGGAATAATTTCTAAATCATGCTCAAAAGCCATATAAAAATTAGAAACTGTCTGAGCTTGTATTCCCTGACTTGCATCAATTAATAAAAGAGCACCTTCACAAGATGAAATTGCTCTTGATACTTCATAAGAAAAATCAACATGACCTGGAGTATCTACAAAATTTAATTCATAAAGATTGCCGTCATTACTTTTATAAGTAATTGTTACTGCTTGACTTTTTATTGTAATTCCTCTTTCTCGCTCAATCTCCATACTGTCAAGCATTTGACTTTTAAAATCACGATCAGATATTATTTTAGCCTTTTGAATAAATCGATCAGCTAATGTTGATTTACCATGATCAATGTGTGCAATAATGCAAAAATTTTTCTTACGAATACTAATACTTGCTCCCCCTGAACCACAAATCAAGATTTAAAAATTTACCTTTTTTTTAAATACAGAATTTTTAATTTGACTTCGTGATTTAGCAATATAAGGAGAAAATCTTGGTGCAAGATCCACTATTAATTTCCAAGTATCTATTGCCCTAAATTTATAATTGCCATTAGAATATGCATAAGTAGCAACAGCAACATTATAAACTATTTCCCAAAAATCTGTAGATTCAAAAGCATTTTTTATTGCCTTATATTCATTAATTTTTTGAACAAAAGACCTTAAATTTTTAAACTGATACACAGGTTCATAATAACAAACATAATCATACATTCTTGTTAAAATCCCTACTACAGCTATAAGTCCATGAGTAATTGAAAGTTTGTAAGCCTTTAGGCGTAAATAAACTTTTGACAATAATTGATGAGTATCGATAACATTGTAGTTCTTAAATCTGTAAAGATTAAAAGTAAAATCAATACCAAAAGCCCCTCTTACTTGTTTTAAATAAGAAGTCAAATAAAATGAAACATTAAATTTATCGTTTAATATGTTATTTTCATTTTGAGCATAATCATGATAACTATAATAATCTTTTTTAGTTGAAAACTTATTTAATATTTCGTTTAAATAATCAATTGTATCAACATAATTATTCTCAAGTTCGGCCATTTTGGCTAAAGAAAAAAGTATTTTTTTTTCAAAAGATTTATCTAGTAAATAATCTTTGTCTTCGAAAGACTTGTAAAGGTTTAATTTTTCAAGAACAGCATTTCCAGACATCCCATAAGCTACGGACAAATAATAACTAGCTTCGGGATAAACACCTTTTCTAAGTAAAGCTTCCTGCAAATAATTAATAGCATGCGTAAGATTAGACTTACTAAACTCAGATTTAGAATAAAGAAATTGCCTACCTTTTTCAAGTAAAATCCAATACGGAAAATTTTTATTACTTGAAGAATTCAAAAAAATAGAAAAAGGCAGAGCAAAAAACAATAAAATCCAATTTCTCATAATAACAAATATATTAAATTAACTCATAAATTACGAGAAAATTTAATGTTAAAAAAAACAATAATCAAAATTAAACAAACTTGAATATCATTAAAAATACCATTACAAAAAGAGCAACAGATTCTATTAATCCTAAAACTAGTAGGTATGTAGCAAATCCTTTCCCAGTCTCAGAAAAAGCATCACAAGCGCCTGCTGCTGCTTTACCTTGAGCAAATCCAGAAACAGCAATCGCAAACCCACCGCCAAGACCAGCTCCAAGTAACAACCATGGATTTGTCTGCATCATTACCTCATATAACGTGTTCATTAAAATATATCCATATATTATTTGAGTCAATGGTGCTGAAACAAAAACAATCAATAAAAATGGTGCTGGCTTTCCTTGCATATAACATCTCTTCCATGCTCCAATAGCAGCACTACCTGCTGCTCCCATGCCCAACGCAGAACCTATTGCTGAGATTGTCAAAGCTGAATTAACTCCTATTAAACCTATATCCATAAGTACTCCTTTTTTTTATTTTATTTTTTTATTTTTTTAAAAGGCTTATAAGCATATCCACTCCATTCTTGCCCTAAATGGTTTGAAAATTCAAGCATATTAAGCCTTACTCCATGAACAATTACTGAAAGTAAAGATAACATTATATTTAAAACATGCCCAAAAAGTATAACAATAATTCCAACTACTATAAGACCAATATTAGAAGATTTTAACAAAGGCATTGACATGGCATTAAAACTTGCTGAGATTGAAAGTCCAGCAAGTCCAACTGCAAAAAGTCTAATATAAGATATTATATCTGCAAATCCTGACACGGTGGTTAAAAATTGCTCTATAATACCTCCAAAACTTTTCAATATACACTTAAAAAAATTCGAACCATCTTGCTTTCCAAAAATAAATACAAGTGCAATGCCAAAATATATTGTATTATAAACAGCATTATACATAGGAAATCGAAATTGGCCAAGTATTAAATTCAAAACAAGGTAATAAAGACCAACTATACCTATGAGCCAACCAATCTGTGCAATTGAATGAATATGGGGCTTTTCTTTTACTTGCCTGAAAAAATTCCAAGCATGAGCCAATGAAATTTGCAAAACTCCTATTGAAAAGCAGATAAAGATAATATTTTGCATACTATTTTTATCTGTCAAATAACTAACTTTAAATGAATTCAAAATAGGAAACATTTCAAGAATTAAAGGACTACCAAACCAAGTCCCAGTCATAGAACCATAAAGTATCGATGATACACTAAGATAAAATATTAACCCATGAAATGAAGTTAAAGGCTTCCCTTTAAGAATAAAACTCAAGCTAAGCAAAATTCCTATCAAAAAAAATATCACTCCATAAGCCGCATCACCTATTATCATACCAAAAAACACAAAGAAAAATAACATAAAAATAAAACTTATATCCCTTTCTTTATATCCAGGAATTGTTTCTAAAATATTAAAAATAGGTGTAGCTAAATTGGCAATTCCTTTCCTTTTTATATAAGTTGGAATAATATCATTTTCTTCAGGATCTGCAAATTGCACTGCAAAACCTGCTTTTAAAATTGAACTTTTAAGAGATTCTTGACTTTCAGCTGGAACAAATCCCGTAATATACGAAAAATCTTCAAAATCGGTTTGCATATCAGCTAAAACCTGCTCAAACTCTACAATTTGATCGTAATTTTTTATCTCATCTCTTAAAATATCAATGTATTTATTAAAAAGAGAAATTTGGGTCAATTTTTGATCTAGAATCTCATCAACAACTTTCAACTTATTATTAATATAATCAAGATCAAAATTAAACTTAAATTCATCAGCAATTTCAATTTTTTGCTCAAACTCACCTACACTAACAAAATAAGAAGTGTTTTTTACATTTTTAATCAAAAACACATTAACATTAGGGTCTCTTAATAAATTTTTATATTCACTTTTTTGGATTTTAAAAAAGTTAATATAAATGTTAGATTCTTTCAATTTGTTAATATATTCTAAAGAAAAATTTCCCCAAACTGAAATCAAATTCTTTTCATGTAGTAAAGATCGTTTAATGTCTTGAAATTCTTTGATCTCATTGCCTAAATTGACTATGCTTTTTGCAATATCTAAAAAATTTCCATTAGAAGACTTCAAAGCCTTAACACCCCCATCTTCTTTAAGTAACGAAAAAGCTTGTATTAAAATTCGCCGATTATCAATGCTTTTTTTTAAAGAATCTGAATTTTTATTGCAAGAATTAATATGAACTACTCCAAAATCTCTTAAAATCTCCAATGATTCTTTTTTATATTTTGATAAAGTCAAAAGTAAAACTTTTTTCATTTTTACAATCATAAGCTTGTTCCTATTTTTTTTTCATCAAACTAGACTTAGCAATTTTACCTCTTACAACAGCTGCAGTTTGCTGATCTCCAAGATACACATTAATTTTTTTTATATTAGCCTTAGCTGTTGGTATCATAACTTTCTCAAATAAATTAACTCTCTGAGATGTTACTCGAAATTCTTTTGAAAGCAAATCAATCTGTTTTTTTAAAATTTTAAGCTCTACATCAATTTGAATCACAATTTTGAGAATTTCAATCCCCTTATCCACCCAATAAGGAGTATAAAGCAAATCGTGCTTTATATTTTCATATTCAATATAATCAAATATAGGAATTGCAACACCTGCAATATTTACAGACTTTTTGACCACTGTTTTTACTTGAATCCAACTTTCAAAAGGAAATTTTTCGCTAAAAAGAGAAATCCAATTAAAAATACTATCTTTAAGTTTTTGTTGCTCAAGATTTTTAATTCTGTAAGCATTTTCAATTCTAACAATTTCCATATAAAGCTGTTGTTTCTTAAGCTGCAAAGTAGGCAAATATCTTTTAAACATTTTAAGTTCATCTTTTTGCTTTTTAAGATCATTTTTGGTCAATTTAATTTTAGGCATAATCAATAGGTCTCTTTCTTAGGCCAATATTTTTCAATAAGGTCTGTTTTTATTCCTGTTTCTTTTGGACTAAAACAACTAGCAAGAATGTCCCAACCCAAATCCAAAGCCTCTTCTAAGGGAATATTAACAGATAAATCCATCATCTTACTTTCAAACATGTTGCTATACTTAAGCAATTTTTCATCCCACTTGGTCATATTAAATCCCATAGCCTTCTTTTCTACAGACTCTTTTGAAGATGCATAAAGTTTAATCATTGAATCCATTATAGTCCTGTGATCGTCTCTAGTCTTGTTATTTACCATTTGCTTAAGTCTTGAAAGCGATCCGAAAGGTTCTATTCTGCCGCCCTTTAAATAGTACTGACCTTCTGTTATATACCCAGTATTATCAGGAACAGGATGAGTAACATCATCACCCGGCATAGTTGTAACCGTAAGTATTGTAACCGACCCTGCACCTTCAAAATCAATAGCTTTCTCATAACGATATGCAAGCTGAGAATATAAATCTCCAGGATACCCTCTGTTAGAAGGTACTTGTTCCATCGTTATAGATATTTCTTTCATTGCATCAGCAAAATTTGTCATGTCTGTAAGAAGCACTAAAACTTTTTTACCCTTTAGGGCAAACTTTTCAGCAACAGAAAGCGAAATATCAGGAACAGTTAAAGATTCAACAACAGAATCGTTAGCAGTATGAACAAAAAAAATTGCTCTACTTAAGGCACCTCCTTTTTCTAAAGAATCTTTAAAAGTTAAATAATCATCATGCTTCAGTCCCATTCCACCAAGAATTATCAAATCAACCTCTGCTTGAAGTGCAATTCTCACAAGAAGCTCATTATAAGGCTCGCCAGAAACAGAAAAGATTGGTAATTTTTGAGATTCAACAAGAGTGTTAAAAACATCTATCATTGGAAGCCCTGTCCTTATCATATTTCTAGGAACAATGCGTTTTGTGGGATTTGCAGATGGTCCTCCAATTTCAATCAAACTATCATCAAGAGAAGGACCTCCATCTCTAGGATTTCCAGAACCATCAAAAATTCTACCTAACAAATTGTCAGAAAATGAAACTTGCATTGAATGCCCTAAAAACTTTATCTCATCTGACGTGGAAACACCTCTTGTACCTCCATAAACTTGAAGAGAAACTTTTTCTCGATCAAGTTTAATTACTTCGGCTAGAGAACTTGTATCTTTTGCTTTCACAATAGCAAGCTCACCGTACTTAATACCTTGAGCTGTAACAGTTATTACATTGCCTGCTATAGACTCTATTTTACTATAGACTCTTTTCATATATATATTTCTCCAAACCCCCTAAATTACCTTTTTAAAATTTACCAACTCACTCAAGGTGAGCTCCAATTTATTAAATTTATAATCTTTAAAAGAAGAAAGATTCATGTCTAAAAGATTTTGTCTTAATTCATTTATGAAATCTCTTGCTTGAAGCTTATCGGAAAATTCAAAGTCAGTCTTAAGAATGTTATAAACTATATCAAACATATAATTTTGACGCTCTGAATTAACAGCAGCATCAATAGAATCAAATGAATTTTGTTGTAAATAGCATGAATCAAGCAGTTCAGATTTCAAATAAATTAAAAAATCACTATTACTTATGCCCTCTTCCCCAACAACTTTCATCATTTGATTAATTTCGTTACCTTTTACTAAAAAAGATCTTGCATATTCTGTCTTTTTAGAATCAATAACACCTTTATATTTGCTCCAAGATTCAAGAGGGCTAATAGCTGGAAATTTTCTAGCATCAGACCTTTCTCTTGTAAGTCCATGAAATGCTCCAACAACCTTTAAAGTTGCTTGAGTAACTGGCTCTTCGAAATTACCACCAGCAGGGCTTACAGAACCACCAACTGTTACAGATCCAATGTCACCATTATTAAGAACTACAATGCCTGCCCTTTCATAAAAGGAAGCAATAACAGACTCAAGATAAGCTGGAAAAGCCTCCTCACCAGGAATTTCTTCAAGACGACCAGACATTTCTCTCATAGCTTGAGCCCATCTTGAAGTTGAATCTGCCAAAAGAAGAATATCAAGGCCCATCTGTCTATAATATTCACCAATAGTAATAGCGGTATAAACAGAGGCTTCTCTAGCTGCAACTGGCATTGAAGATGTATTACAAATAATACAAGTCCTATCCATTAAAGATTTACCTGTTTTGGGATCTGTCAACTCGGGAAACTCCTTAAGAGTTTCTACAACTTCTCCTGCTCGTTCACCACAGGCTGCAATAATCACTACATCAACATCAGCATTTCGACTTGTAACCTGCTGAAGAACCGTTTTTCCAGCTCCAAAAGGGCCTGGAATGCAAAAAGTTCCCCCTTTAGCAACTGGAAAAAATGTATCTATAATTCTAGTTTGAGTCAACATAGGTTCACTAGGAATAAGTCTCTCTTTATAATTAGTAATAGGAATTTTAACAGGCCAATGAAAAGACATTGTAATATTATGTCTCATACCAGAATCATCTTCGATTACAGCAATTCGATCATCAATCGAATAGTCACCATCACTTACAATTTCCACAATTTTATAAGAATCTCTTTTATAAAATGGAACCATTATTTGATGATGGACAGTTCCTTCAATTACAAAACCTAAAAAATCTCCTGCAATAACAACGTCTCCAACTTTGGAGGTTTTTTTAAAATTCCATTTTTTATCTTTATTCAAGGGCCTTAAATATACCCCCCTTTCTAAAAAAAATCCACATTGAATAGCCAGTTCAGGCAAAGGATTTTGAAGTCCATCATACACTTGAGTTAAAAGACCTGGTCCTAATTCAACTGTTAAGAGCTTATCCGTAAATTCAACTTCATCTCCAACAGATATCCCTTTTGTCAATTCAAAAACTTGTGCATCAACTTCATTGCCCCTAATACGAATTACTTCTGCTTTTAAATTTTTACCAGCGGTTTTTACAAATAAAACTTCATTCATAGAAACTGAACCTTCTACTTCAATAGTAACTAAGTTTCCATTCACTCCAACGACTTTTCCTTTTGTCCTCATAAAATTCCTTTTCTAAACTTTTTGATTGGTTTTATCAATTAAATTTTGACAAATATTGTCAAAATTTTGAATACCCAGTTTTTCTTTAAATAAATTATGTCTTAAAAATAACCTTAACTTTAAAAAGTAAATTATTACTTTCTCAAAATCAAATTCATGCCCAACTTCAAGATCAGTCAAAAATTGCCACTTAAGAAGGTCAAAACCCAATTCTATTTCAAAAGAATTTTCTTTTAAGCAAATATTTTTCAAAATATTCAGATAATAACTAGAGAAATAAGAAGATTCTATATAAATATCCTTAGATAGCCCAAACTTTTCTGCCCTTAAAGCTGCAAGTGTATATCTTATTGTATCTTCAAAATCAAGAAAAAGATCAACAGATCTTGATTTACCCTTATCTACCCTAAATTCTAGCAACCCTTTTAAAAAATTGAAGTCTTTTTTGCTTAAAGAAATTTCGACATTACTTAAAAAATCTGAAACGTTATAATCTTTTAAAGATTTTAAATCAATATAAGGTAAAGAAGATAAAACATAATAATATGAATCCAACACAAAAGTCTCCTAGACCACTTTTATAACTTCCTTAAATCTTGGATTAAGATAATCAAAAAGAATGTCTGCAATAGTTTCCACTGAAAAATCATAATACAAACCAATATTCTTTTTTTGAATCTTAAAACCTTTATTTATACCTTTAAAAGGCTTAATTTCTATTCCTTCTTTAAGCTTATTTTTAAGTTTTAGTCTTAATATCTGTTCTAAGCTAGAAAAATCAGATTCATTTAATTGAATAACTAATTTTTCTTCTTTAAGCCAAGAATCCGTTATTTTAATTATAAGCTCTGCTAAGAAATTATTATCACTAAAAACTTCCGTCACATTATCTTTTAGAGTATTTTCAAAAAGAGATTTAAGATTCTTCTCAACGCCAATAATTAAGTCTCTGATTGCTTGCCTAGAAGCTTCAAGAGCATGACTTTTATAGTCATTAACCTCTTTTTCTGATTTTGCCTTTAATACTCTAGCAGCTTCTTCTGCTTTAGCAACTATTTCTTCTGCCTCTCTTTTAGCCTTCAAAATAATATCATTAGATACTCTCTCGGCTTCTTCAAGACCATCTTTTTTAATTTTATTTATCAGATCCTTTACTTCAAATTGCATTAAAACTCCTTGACACATATAACATCAAATACTAACTTAACACTTATTAGTAAACAAAACTTTAAAAAAGCATACAATAAATTCTTAATACCAAAAATTTAATAATATTAATGAGGTATATCAAATTAGCACACTAATACTTTTTTTGAAAAAGTATATTTATTCTCAATTAATAGAAATAATACAACCATTAAAAAAATGGGCCAACAATTTTATAAACATTACCATCAAGCACTATATCGAGATTTTTACTTGGAAATTTATTTTTAAGCCCCTCTCTAAAGATTTCAATACCTCTTCTATTTATCTTATCCCAAAATTCACTATCAACAAAATTTAAAGTTAATATTTCAATAATAATCAAATAACCCCTTCCAAACTTAGATCCATAGCCTGATGTAAAAGTTGTTGTAACACTAAAAAGACCATCCAATAGGCCGTTTGCAGCCTTGCCCCTAAAAGGTCTATTGGGATGAATATCGTACGAACTACCAAATTCATCTTCAAGCACAAAATCAACATCAAGACAAATGTGAAACAATACATTTTCAAATTCATTAAATTTTTCTATATTCACTTAAATTAAATCTCAACTATAGTTTTTCCAGCCCCCCCATCACTAGGATGAGCAAAATAATATTTTTTAACAAACTTCAACTCTTTTAACAATTTGTGAACTTCCCTCATAAGATGACCCTCCCCTTTTCCATGAATAATCTCGAATTTATTAATGCCATTTAATATAATATTATCTATTTTCTTATTCAAAAAGTCTAGAGCATCAACAGCCCTCATACCCCTAATATCAACGGTAAAACTTAACGGGCTTTCCTTATTATAATCAATTGAGAAGCTAAAATTTTTACCACCTTCTTTTTTCTGGTCTATAACGTTCTCCAAAGATATCTCTGAGCTAGAAACGCTAACATTAAAAGCACCCACATTAACAATAATCTTCTTTTTAGACATCCCAACTATTCTTCCTTTCGCATTAGAATTAACTATTCTAACCCTGTCACCTATTTTAAAATCTCTCAACATATTTCTCTTATTGTTAAGAGAATCTACTTTATTTAACTTGAGATCTAAATTTTTTTCCAAATCTGATATAAAAGCTTTATTTTTTGAAACATCAATATTACCCTCTTTTATTTCCCTAACTAAATTTTCCAAAATTTTTCTTGAATTTTTTAAAAATTCATTCTGCTCATTTAAAAGCTCTATTTCAATATTTTTTTCTTTTAATAAAAGATTTTGATAAATATTTTCTATTTCTTTTTCTTGCAATTCTATTTGGATTAATTTTTTATCCATGCTTTCTTTAATTGAAAGTAAATTTTTCTCTTTCTCTATTAATCTTTCTAAAATTTTATTAACTTCTGTTTTTTGGGATGAATAAATTTCATTAGCACGAATTACTATACTACTGTCAATCAAAACCTTACTAGCAACATTAAACGCATAACTTTCACCAGGAATAGAAAAAATTAAATTATAATTGGGTTGCATTGTCTCTAAATCCATACGCATAGAAGCATTAACAACGCCCTCATGAGTATATGCAAAATATTTAAGAGCATTATAATGAGTTGATATTAAAACATAAGAATTAATATCAATTAAATATTCAAGAATTGAAATAGCAAGCGCCTGCCCTTGATCAATGTCTGTTCCTGAGCAAAATTCATCAAATATTACAAGACTATTTTTTGTAGCATGTTTTAAAATATAGGAAATATTACTCATATGACTTGAAAAAGTTGAAAGAGAATTAGAAATTGACTGCTCATCGCCAATGTCAATAAAAATGTTATCAAAAATTTTAAAAGTACTAGACTCACCAACAACAATAGGAATCCCAAATTGGAACATTGCACTAAGTAGCCCAATTGTCTTTAAAGTTACCGTTTTTCCACCAGCATTAGGTCCAGTAATAATTACAACACGACTTTCAGCAGGAGTAAAAGTTATTACCTTTGGATCCTTTAACAAAGGATGATGTGCATCAAAAATATTTAATACATCTGAGATCTCAGGAAATATTCCTTTAGTTTTGATTCCATAAATTGCTCGTGCTTTTAAAGAATCATAATACAAAAAATTATTATAAAGATTATCTAAAAGAACAATGTTGCTATGAACTTTACCAGAAAGATTCTGTAAAATTTTTAAAATTATTCTTTTTTTTTCTAAATTCAAATAATTTAACCTATTATTATCATTTACAATATCATTTGGTTCAATATAAAACGTTTCACCTGATGACGAAACAGAAATAATATTTCCCTTAATTTTACCTTTAAAATTAGACTTAAGAGCAAGAGTATGTTTATTCGATTTATAATAAACAAAATTAGAAGCCAAATATTCTATATTTAAGCTAATTATTCTTTTTATCTGATTTTCAACTCGTCTATTTAAATTTTTAATTTCAAATTCAACCGAATCATATTCTTTTATAACGCCACTTTTCAATTCAAGAGCATCGAAATCTATATATTCTTTCAATTCACTAAGCAATTTTTTTAACTCTGGACTTAAAAATAATAAATCGGTTAAAATTTGAACATCAAAATGTTTGGTATCACTATTTTTATGCAAAAATAAATTTATTTTCAAAACTTCATCTAAAAACCCTACAATATCTCTTAAATCTTCAATAGAAACTCTTGAATTTTCTTTTGATAACAATGACATGGAATATTCCAAGCTATTTATAAAAGAGTTTGGATATCCTTTACAACTCTCAAAAAGCATTCTAATGAGATTTACAAAGGAAAACATTTTCTCTAAACTTTCTCTTGTTTTTAATATTTTTTGATTATTTAGTAAATTAACAGTGTCCGGATTAGAAACGTATTCAGATACTAAAGATAAAATTTCATAAAAATCAATATTTTTTAAATATTTATCTTGCATAATTTTTATAATTTTTAAGCTCTGATAAAATCTTTAAATAGCTTTCGTATCTAAGCTTAGAAATACCATTACCTAAAGAACTCATAACAAAACAACCGGGTTCGCAAACATGTAAGCAAGATTTATATTTACAAAAACTAGCAAAATTTTCAAACTCTTTAAAATAATACTTAAGATTCTCAAAAGGCAATGTTTCAACTCCAAACTCTTTTATTCCGGGAGTATCAACTATTATTCCGCTCTCAGAATGAAATGATATTGAATAAACAGTAGTATGTTTTCCTCTAGAATACCTATTTGAAATTTCATTTACTGATTGCGAAGCTCTTGAATCAATCAAATTTATTAAAGAAGATTTACCAACACCAGATTGGCCAATAAAAGAAGTTCTTGAATTTCTTAAAACCTCTTTTATTTCCTTAATGCCCTCAAAAGTTTTAACGGAAGTTTTTAAAACCTTGTATCCTAGATTTTTATAAATTTCAGAAAATTCTTCAACCCTTTGGCTTATTCCTTTATCAATTTTATTAATAACAATAACGGGAACAATGTCTTGCTCTTCTGCAACAACAATAACTCTGTCAATAAAAAAATTTTTCATCTCAGGAAAGTTGGCAGAATTTATAATCAAAACATTATCAATATTAGAAACAATTGTTTGTCTAAGATCTGCTTTTTTGTTATAACGCCAAAGAATATTTTTCCTGTTTAACCGCTTATCAATATATACCTTGCGAGAACCATAAATATACCCCAAGACTATATCTCCTGGAACTAAAGGACTGTACTCTTTACAACCTGTTTCTAATACCTTACCTTTAAAAATTCCTTCATAAATTAATTTACTACTAAGTTCTAAAACAGAATATATATTATTAACTCCCCAAATAACTTCAAATTCAAGATAATTCAAATTATCATTCCTTTAAAGTGGAGATTATATTTTTTGCAAAAATTTTGATAAAAAGTCAAATTTTCATTTTTAGTTAAGTAAAACTCATCTACAAAATTAACATCATTTTTATGATAGTTACCTTTACATTCAAAAAAATTTATTGATCTAATAAGGCTTTGCACCACTAATTCACGATTTTCATAAACAGGAATTTTTAAAAAATCTTCTATCATTGCCTTAAGATGCAAATAATGGGTACACCCAAGAAAAACAATTTCTCTACCGGTGTGTACAACTTCAAATTTTAAAGCTTCCAAACATCTAAGAGCGTCTTTTCTGAACTTTTCCCCATATTCAACAAAATTAACAAGCTCGCCAGCAGCTTTTACAATCAAGTCATCATGTATATTTACTTGATCCTTAACAAATTTGCTTTCAAGGGTAGTATTTGTTGCTATCAAAAGAACTTTTTTTAAAGCAAGCTCTGAAACTGAACTTACCTCTGGCAAAGTATAGATCACCGGAAAAACAAAATTTAACTTATTGTATACACTAACAGAAATTGTATTGCAAGCCAAAACTAATGCGATAATATTATAGATTTTTTTAAGTTTCTCAATTAAAAACAAAACTGATTGTAAAAGATAGTCTGAGCTCTTTTCTCCATAAGGAAAATTTTTATTATCGGCAACATAAACATATTGGTAACCCTCTATTTTACTTTTAATATATTTAAAATAAGAAAGTCCCCCTATTCCCGAATCAAAAACAATTATTACTTCTTTGAAATTTTTCATTACAAAATAATAATCACCTCTAAAAAGTAAAGTATAAATATTAATAAGGTTAATTTCAAGAATTAAAAAAATAAAAATTGTTGAATGTTTTTTTTAAAAAAAGTTTTAAGCTATAATAAAATTGATTTAACAATATTAATAAGTATTTAGGATGATAAATAAAATGTTTGCAAGCATTAAAGATATTTTAGAAAATCCAATTTTAAACAGTAATGTTACAATAAACGGTTGGATCAGAACTACAAGAAGTAATGGTAAGATTGGATTTATAGAAATTAATGATGGCTCAACACTTAAGGGCATTCAAGCTGTAATAAACGAAGAAGAAAATCAATTTAGTGAAAAAGACCTAAAAAAACTAACAACAGGGGCAAGTATATCGTTAACGGGCCTATTAGTAGAAAGTCCTGCAAAAGGACAAAATTATGAAATAAAAACATATAGTTTTAATGTAATCGGAGATACAGATCCAAAAACTTATCCATTACAAAAAAAAAGACATACTTTTGAATTTTTAAGAGAAATACCTCATTTAAGAATACGAACCAATACATTTGGAGCTATTGCTAGGGTAAGAAATAAAATTTCATACAAAATTCATGAATATTTTCAAAAAAATGGGTTTTTTTATATTAACACACCAATAATTACATCAAATGATGGGGAAGGTGCGGGGGAAATGTTTAGAGTTTCCACACTAAAATTTAATAAACCAAACAATTCACTTAGCAATATTGATTTTAAAGACGATTTTTTTGGAAAAGAGGCTTTCCTCTCAGTCACCGGTCAATTGCACGGAGAAGCATACGCAATGGCTTTATCTAAAATATATACATTTGGCCCAACATTTAGAGCAGAAAATTCCAACACCACACGTCACGCTTCAGAATTTTGGATGATAGAACCAGAAATGGCTTTTTACAAACTTAACGACAATATTATCCTAGCAGAAAATCTTTTAAAATATCTTTTAAGTTCAATTTTAAACGAATGCTCGCAAGATATGGATTTTTTAGAAAATTACATTGAAAAAGGTTTAATTAAAAAACTAGAAAACGTAATAAATTCAAATTTTGAGGTTATTACCTATACTAAAGCAATTGAAATTCTTGAAAAATCAAAAAAAAATTTTGAAATAAAACCTTACTGGGGAATAGATTTGCAAACAGATCACGAGAGATACTTAACAGAAGAGACTTTTAAAAAACCAGTAGTGATTATTGATTATCCAAAAAATTTCAAAGCATTTTACATGAAAATAAACAAAGACAATAAAACCGTTAAAGGAATGGACATACTTGTTCCAAGAATTGGAGAGATTATAGGAGGAAGCGAAAGAGAAGATAACTTACAAAAATTAGAAAATAGAATAAAAGAATTAAATCTAAACATTGAGCATCTAAACTGGTATCTTGATCTAAGAAGATTTGGCTCCACTCCTCATTCTGGTTTTGGACTTGGACTTGAAAGATTGGTACAATACTCAACAGGAATATCTAATATAAGAGATTCAATACCATTCCCAAGGACTCCTAAAAACCTTTATTTTTAATCAACAGAAAGGAAACAAGGAAATGAGATTAACAAAACTCTACGGATTAATATTACTCTTTCTTTTTGCAACAAGAATATTTCCAGTAAAAGATGAAAAATTCAACAATAAATTAGAATTATTTTCAAACGTAGAAACAAAAATAAAAAAGAAATCTAAGACTTACGCTCCAAATTCAAACCTCAAAAATACCCAAAAAGAATCGATTTTAAAAGATACAAAAAATACAAATTCCAATATATACATACAAAAATCAAAAAAAATTAATTACCCTGACAGGAATTTAAACAATAACATCAATCAAAAAACTGCAAATAATGGGGGTTATATAACAAATCATTATGTTAAAGTTTATCCTAGCTATCAAAATGATAACTTTGAGGCAATTACAAATATTAATAAATTTTCAGTTAAAAATGAAAAAACTCATGCGCTAATCGGCCCAATATTAAAGGATAACCTAGGAATAATAATTAAAATATTAAAAACAAAAGGATATACTTTAATAGAATATATAGAGGACAATAATTAAGATTTATTTTTTGCCAAAAACTTTAAAACCTCATTAAGCTCATCATCTATATATTTAAAACTATTCTTATATTCACTTTCATTCAATCCTGTCAACTCATGATTTCCATAATGAATCCACGTATTTAATTCTTCTTGGCTAGAATATTTATTAACATAATAATCGGGAATATAATCTACAAATCCATGATCCTTATAATCATAAACTGCTATTTTAACATTTTTATTATCTATACCCTTTTTTAAAACTTCACCTCTTAAATAAACAATAGTACGACCTGTATCAAAAATATCATCAACAAATAAAACTTTATCGCCTGCCCTTAAATATTTTGGATCATAAGTCCAACCATCTATCATTATTTTTTTTTGCTCATTAAAAATATCATAAGATCTAGCAACAACAGCCGCATATAAAAGAGGTTTATCTACTTTTACAAATTTAAAAAATTCGCTAATAATATTACCAAGATAGGCCCCTCCCCTCAAAGAGACATACATAATATCTGGAATAAAACCATCTTTATAAATTTTATAAGCAAGCTTAAACCCATTAATTCTTATCTCCTCATAAGAAACATATTTTTTCATAATTCAAACTTATTCCTTTCTATAACAATAAATTTTATTTTGATTAAAAATTTTATTCAAAAAATAAATACACAAATATTTGCACAAAATAAATACATTACAATCTAAAACAAAGCTTAACAAATTATACATAAAACAAAAAAGGGTTAAGATCAAACTCTTAACCCAAAACTAAAATTTACTAAAACGAAATTTTAAAAGAATCGTTTCCTCTTAAAATTTTATAAGTATTTTTTCCAATCTCAAGAGCATCATAAAATTCTCTTAAATTAGAAACACTTTTTGAATTTACAGAAATAATTACATCTCCTGATTTCATCTTAATACTTGATGCTAAATTTTTATCAATATAATCAACAACAACACCTTTAATCCAATTTCTTAAATTAAGCTGAGCTTTAATATCCTCAACTAATGGATACACAACAAAGCCTGGAAGCATTTTTGAAGAAGAAAGTTCTTTATCCTTAGGTCTAACAGCAAGAGTAATCTCAATATTTTTTTTGACATTACCCCCCCTTAAAACTTCTACATTTACTTTCTCACCAGCATAAAAATCACTAATATATGATGTGACGTCTTGAAACACACTCATGGAAACCCCATTAACCTTCACAATAATGTCGCCCGCTCTAAGCCCTGACTTAATAGCAGGTGAACCTGGATAAAGAGAGGCAATAATTGCCGCTGAAACATCACTACCTTCAACTCCTAAGCTTTTTAGCACTTCAGAATCTCTTGTCTTTAACGGATAAAAAGAAATTCCAAGCCATGCTGATTCAATTTTTTTACCTTTAAGGAAAAAATCTACAGTACTTTTAATATTGTTAACAGGAATTGCAAAACCTAACCCAATATTTCCACCAGAATTTGAAGCTATCCAAGCGTTAATTCCAATAACTTCGCCTTTTATATTTACAAGAGGACCGCCTGAATTACCTCTGTTGATTGCAGCATCAGTTTGAATAAATAAATTTCTTGATTGTAAATTAGGATTTGCAGAACGTTGCAATCCACTTACAATACCCGCTGTAACTGTAAAACTAAATTGGAAAGGACTACCTACTGCCATAACCCAATCGCCTATTTCAAGCTTATCACTATCTCCAAGATCAGCTACTTTAATAGTTGCATCATCACTTTCAAAGCTAATAAGAGCAATATCTTTTTTTTCATCTTTGCCAATTAACTTAGCCTTGTGCTTTTTCTTATCATAAGATACAACTTCAAGTTCGGTTGCCTTATCTACTACATGACTATTTGTAACCACATAAAATAATGATTTTTTTTGGGAATCTCTACCAATTATTACTCCAGACCCTGCCCAATTGCTTTTTCTCTCAGAATCAAATTCTGGCATATCAAAAAAGAAAAATGGAATAGGGAAACTCTGCTTAATTACCCCTGTTGCATGAACTTCTACAGACGATGGTAAAATTTTCTTGGAAACTTCTCTAAAAGAATCTTGCAAAGCTTGTACTGTATTGTCTTTTTCCTCTGCAAAAACAATGTTACTTCTATTAGAATCTAAATAATGCATTCCAATAAAAAACCCAATACCCAAAGCCAAAAAACTGAGAATAAATCCAGAAAAAAACTTTTTTTCCACTTTTATAACCTCCAAATAATTACTTAATTTTATAAACAAAATTTTAATATTTGATTAATTTAAAATTTAAACCTCACTTAAAATTAAAGGCAATCCATCAACAACAGCAACAGTGTGTTCAAAATGTGCAGAATAACTAAGATCAGATGCAAAAACAGTCCAACCATCACTTTTTATTGAAACCTTATGCCCTTTTAAGTTTACCATAGGCTCAATAGCCAAAACCATACCCTCTTGAATTCTAATATTTTTAAAAAAAGGGGCATAATAATTTGGCACACTTGGTTCTTCGTGAAGTTGAAATCCAACACCATGCCCCGTATATTCTCTAACTATTCCAAAACCAAATGGTTTTATATATTCTTCTATTGCTTTTGATATATTTAAAATTCTATTTCCCACTTTCATCTCAGCAATGCCTTTGTAAAGTGCAGTATTTGTAACTTCTAAAAGTTTGTCGATACTAGAATCCACATTTCCCACTTTAAAAGTCTTTGCCATATCGCTATAAAACCCATCAAGAATAACTCCACAATCAATACTAACAATATCTCCATCAGCTAGCTTTCTTTTTCCGGGAATACCGTGAATAACCTCTTCATTAACAGATGCACAAATAGTACCCTTAAACCCATGATATCCTTTAAAAGCGGGCTTAGCTCTATTTTTAATAATAAAATCATAGGCTATCAAATCAAGTTCCTTGGTGCTAATACCAGGAACAATATTTCTTTCGACTTCTAACAAAGTAAGCGCTAACAAGCTAGCTGAAGCTTTTATTTTTTTAATCTCATCTTTAGATTTCAATCTCAGTTTAGTCAAAATTTAACTTCCTTTCTCTAAGTGTATCTATCATATTTTTATAAAGCCTTCCTTCATCAGTTTCGTAAAAAGAATAAGAAGCTAAAATAGCTTCTTTGCCTTTTTCCATTTTACCCAAATAAAGATAATTAATACCTTGCTTTAAGTAAATTCTTGATACAAGTTCAAGCTCATAACGAGTACTAGCATCTTTATCATAAAAACTGCTAGGTAATAAAGATATGACTTCATTAAAATATCTTTCTGCTTCTTTATAATTTTTTTCAGAAAAGCTCAAAACTCCAAGATTATAATAACTTCCAAACATATATTTTTGAGCTTTATTATCAAGAATTACCCTTTTTGCACTAATAAAATCTCTTTTAAGAAAATAATAATAAAATTTATAAAAATCATACCAATCTTGCTTATTCTCAGAAAAACTATAAATTCTAAAAAATAAATCCAAGTCCTTTAAATCTGAATAAAGCAACAAATTCCAAGCCAAAAATTGAGCAATATTAGAATTGTACTCTGTTTTGTAAAATATTCGCCACAAATAAGATTTTTTTGCCTCATACTCAGAATTTGCATAATTTAATGCAAAATAAATTTTAAAAAATAAAGGATCTTCTTTGTAATTAGCTATAATTTCATTAGCTTTAGAATAATTTTTAATTCTAAAGTAGATGTTTGCTAAATAATAACTTATTATCTTATTGTCTTTAAATACCTCATTAGCCTTATTTAAATAAGAAATTGCTCTTTTAGAATCATTTTCATTATTAGCTATAAGTGCAAGATTTAAATAAACAAGAACATTATAATCAGGAAATTTTGTATAAAGCTTTAAATATTCATTTTTAGCATTCTTAACATCTCCTTTTTTAAAATAAGCATCAGCAAGCAAAAAAAGTAAAGTGGGGTCATTTCCATTTTCAATGAACTTAAGATTGGAAATTGTAAAATCTAAATCATTAAGATTGTAAGAAATATATGCAAGCTCTTTGAAAAAGTTTTTGTCTTCTTTAATTTTAGAAAGTATGCGCTTGGCAGCCTCCATGTTTTTTTTCTCTATATACAAAAGCATTGCATTTACTAAAAATGCATTATTTTTAAGGTTTAAACCGATCTCTTCAAAAACACTAGCATCCTTTTCTCTATAGATTTTATCAATAAATTTATTAAAATCTAAAATCTGATTATCTGCACTTAAATTTTTAATAAAAACTTCATTATAAAGACCCCGATATTCTTCACTATCTAAAAGATAGTTATTTGCAATTTTGTAAGCGTCTTTTAAAGACCCAATTTTAAGTTTAGAATAAACTTCTAAAGCTCTCAGCTTCAAATTACCCGGCAAAGCTTTAACACTAAGATCTACTATATCCCCCATAAGACGAAAGTCGCCCGTATTTAAAGCCCAAACCTTAGCCCTTTTAATAAGAGCTAGCCATTTAAATTCAGTATTAGCATAATATGATGAAAATTGTATTGCTTTTTTAGCACCAGCAAATTTTTTTCTATCAATATAAAAATCAATTTCTATAATAAGCTTGCTAAAATCTTTTTCACCCTTAAAAAAATATAAAATATTGGGATTGAAATAGAAATAAAAACCACCTAAAAAACCCGTTAATAAGAATAATAAAATGAACACTAAAGTTTTATTTTTTTTCAATACAATTCTCCATATTTTTCAATAAAGCATCAAGTATGCCATTTATAAATTTGTAAGAGTTTTTACTGCCATATTTTTTGGCAATCAAAATTGCCTCATCAATTACAGCACGCTTTGAATTTTCAAAATTTTGGAACTTCAAAGAATAGACGCCCATTCTAAGTATTGCAAGATCAACCTTATCCATTCGATCTAAGGACCAATTCAAAGAAATATCTCTAATCAAGTTATCAATATGTTCTAAATTATTAAAGGTACCATTTACTAAAGAAGAATAAAACGACTTAATAGATTCATTTTCTATATCTAACCCTTTATCCTCAATATTAAAAATATCAAAAATGTCGTCCATTGCGCTTTGATTAATATCGATACTATAAATCTTTTGAAAAGCCAAAACTCTAACTTCATGCATTAAATCCATACCCAAAAAATTATCTAAATAAAAATATGTTTTATTTTAGACTAGAATCCAAAATTTGTATATTTGCAGACTTATTAAGCTTACCATACACATCTTGCTGCACTTGAACAACAATTTGCTGTTGTTGAACATTAATCATGTTATTTCTTATTGCATCTTTAACAATCAAATCTGTAGTAGGCGATACTTTATCATTCAAGCCTAAAAATCTCTGAGCATATTTTTCCGTAACTTTAATAATATGAAATCCTTCCTTTGAAGCAATAGGCGAAGATATATCGCCCTTATTAAAATTAAAAACCTCTTTCATAAAATCAGCCCCAAGAAGATTTTGAGCATTTTGATCGCCCCTTGACAAAAAACCAAGATCTCCATTTTTGGCTTTAGAAGACTCATCATTTGAATATTTTCTTACAGCTTCTTCAAAAGTAATTTTTTTTGATCTTATTTGGCTTAAAATATTTTTTGCTTGATCTAAAACATCTGATCTTTTTTTATCTTTAGTAGAAAAAAATACATGACTAACTCTTGCAATATCGGGATTTACAAATTTAGTTTTATTGGCCTCATAATACTCAATAATTTCTTTCTCGCTAGGAGTTTTGACTTCAGAAAACTTAGGCTGAGCTTGCTTTAAAACAAGTTTTTGAGAAGACAGAGATCTTTTCATTGAAGACAAAAGCTCTCCCCAATTTGTACCTTGTTTTTCTATCATCTGCTTTATTTGCTCATCAGTAAGATTTACAAGTCCAAATTGAGTTCTAATTGTTTGCATAACCTCATCATCTGAAATTTTAATTCCTTGTTTTGAAGCCTCTTGACTAAAAAGAACATCTGCTATTAAAACTTGCAAAACTTGCTTTTTCTCAGCAACAGTCAAATCTCGTCCTTGGGTCTTTTTAAATATATCAACCTTAGAGTCAAAACCGGTTTTAGTAATAATTTCATTTTTATATAAATTAATAATAGCAACGGGAGTATTTTGGGCAAAAGAGTTAATCCCTACAGTTCCTAATATTATCAAAAATAAAAAACTCTTCATAACATAACCTCTTATTAAAGAATCACTTACACACTAATTTAACAAAATTTTACATTTAAATCTAGTTAATAAAATATTTTCATCTATACAAAAAACTAGAAATTCCTTGCCCGCCACCAATACAAACAGATGCTATTCCTTTTGTTTTATTTTTCATTTTCATAGAACGAGAAAGTGTTAATAAAATTCTTGAACCACTAACTGCAAATGGATGCCCCAAAGCAATAGCTCCGCCATTTACATTAATAATATCGCTAGTTATATTGTATTTTTTAAACAAAGTCTTTTCAACACTTAATGCTTGAGCTGCAAATGCCTCATTCACCTCAATCAAATCTATTTCTCTAGGATTTAAATTTAATTTACTAATAATACCTTCAATAGCAACATAAGCTCCAAAACCCATATAAAGCGGATCAAGCCCCACACTTTTAAATCCTCCAATATAAGCTAATGGCTTTACCTCTAAGCTTTTTACTTTATCCTCATTTGCTAAAATCAAAAAACAAGCCCCATCATTCAAACTAGAAGAATTTCCAGCGGTTATTGTGCCGGATTCTTTAAAAACAGGATTAAGAGATGCTAGCTTATTTAGAGTTAAATTATCTCTTATTTCTTCATCACTTGAGACAACTCTACTAGAATTAGTCTTTTTATCAAAAACAGTCAAAGGATAAATTTCATCTTCAAAATATCCAAGTTCTCTTGCCTTTAATGCCTTTAAATGAGAATTATATGCAAATGCATCTTGCATCTCTCTTGTTATTTTATATTTTTCTGAAAGATTTTCAGCTGTAAGTCCCATGGAAATAAAATTTAAAGAATCTATTAAGGCATCTTTTTGGATTGAATCTTCAAGTCCAAAATTACCAAATTTAAGACCATCAAATCTAATCTTTCTGGGTAATAAATAAGGAGAATTGGTCAAATCTTCCACTCCTCCAGCTAAAACAATATCATTGTCTCCAAGAACAATAGAATTAAATGCAAGCTCCAAAGCTTTAAGACCAGAACCACAAACTTTGTTAACACTAAATGCAGGCACACTGTCGCCCAAACCAGACTTTAAAGCAATTTGCCTTGCAACATTTTGACCAAGTCCCGCAGATATTACATTTCCAATAATAACCTCATCCACTTTGCATAACTTATTTCTTCCAAGTAAAGCTTTAACAACTTTTGAAGATTCATCAATAATATTTAAACCCCTAAAAGAACCTCCAAATTTGGCATTAGGTGTTCTAAGTCCATCAATAATAGCTACCTTTTTCATTACAACTACTCCTTAAAGTCTTAGCAAGCTTCATTGAATTATACAATAGCTAGCTATAAAAACTAAGTTTATTAAATAAAAAAAGTAAACTACTTAACCTAAATTGTTTAATAAAAAAGCTAAAGTGTTATAATTTTGTAGTGCGTTTTAAAAAAATAATATTCATAATATTTATAATTTCTACTTTAAAGGCTTACTCTTATAATCATTCAATCCAATATAAAAATGAAGGTGTTGATAAGTATTATTTTGAAATACTAAATGATGGATTTGGATTTTCATTAAGCGATTTTTTTGATGACTCAAGAAGTGGTTCTTTAATTTTTACCTACACTTCAAAATACAATTTTATAGTAAATTTAGAAGCACATATGTTAACTTTCAGAGGCTATAAAGACTCGCCAAAATCTTTAATTAGTAGAACAGACTTAATTGAAATAGGTTTCATGTATTACTTTCCAATTTTATTGCTAATTAATGGAAAAAATTTCGGAGAAATAGACTTGGGGATTGGAATTAAAAACTTATTATTTGGAGACTGGGGAGGGCACTTAATGCAAAGCATAATTCACCTCATCTTAAATCAACACCGTCCAATTCCAAGTATAAAAAGCTATGATAGCTACAATTACAGAGGATTTCTAAGCTTTGCTCTAAATTATTCTTACATGAGGTTTTTAAATTTAGAAAATTATATGGATTTATCTTATTTTGCAGATTATTTTATCAAAAATAGTATTGGAATTACCTTGAAAAATGAAAATATTGGATTTGATATAAAATTTTACACACAAATTCAAAATCAAATTAACAGCCTTAAAACATATTCAAAAATACAAGAAGCAGAAACAGGAATTGGAATAAATTA
Source organism: Borreliella valaisiana VS116 (assembly GCF_000170955.2). Classification (NCBI taxonomy): domain Bacteria; kingdom Pseudomonadati; phylum Spirochaetota; class Spirochaetia; order Spirochaetales; family Borreliaceae; genus Borreliella; species Borreliella valaisiana. The sequence continues at coordinate 109,622 of NZ_ABCY02000001.1, forward strand.
TCAATTTTACTCTAAAAATTTTTTCATAACAAATAATTTAAATATTAAAAATTTTTCAACCAAAGAAAATTTCTTAAGTGTTGGAGGATTTGGAATAATCATTACACCTGAAGAATACATGAAAATATCAGAATCGAAAAATGAATTTAATATTGTAAGTAATAATTTTTACTTTGGATTTGATATTATGATTCCATTTAAAATAAGAAATTTAATATTTTATAAAATAACTGAAAACATCAACCATTACTTTTCATTATCAACAAATTATTACACCAATTATAATGAAACTAATAGTTTTACAAATCGATTATCGTCGGGAATCATGTATGAATTTTTACCCCAAAGAACATTCAATCCTTACATCATTTCGGGTTTATTTTTTGCCTATAATCAAAATAACCGAGATATTAAAAGCATCTTCAGACCAATAAGAATAAACAACGTTCTTCAAGCTGGAATTGAAAACGAATTGGGATTTTTGTTCAAAATGCTAAAATACCAAAACACCGAGTATGCTTTCAAAATATATTCAAAAATCAGTTATGTTCCTCTAGCCTATAGCCTGGATGAAAAAAAATTAGAAAAACATTCTATTAACTTTAATTATTTAGGAATTGGAGTAATCATTAAATAACAACATTAATCAATAATGGTGGTCTTTGTTAACAAACTTAGTAATGTGCGGTAAAAATAATATATCTGCCCTACCTGTAGGACCATTTCTATGTTTTGCTACAATAACCTTAGTTTCTATTGGTTCTATCTCAGTAGAAGACTCAAATTTAAAATCTTTATCTCTATGAAGTAAAATTACAATATCAGCATCTTGCTCTAATGCTCCCGATTCCCTTAGACTAGCAAGATTAGGTTCACGCCCCTCTGTATCTCTTGTAAGCTGAGATAATGCAACAATAGGAATTTCAAGCTCTCTAGCAAGCTCTTTGAGAGATTTACTAATCGAAGCAACTTGTTCATGCCTTGGAAGATTTTTTGTTTCAAAAGAAATCAGACTGATATAATCAACAAATATTATATCTATACTATAAAATCGCTTAAGCTTTCTAGCTTGAGTTGCTAAAGTTAGTAAACTAATATTTGGAGTATCTTCAATATAAAGCTCAGAATCACTAATCTCATTTACAATATCATTTAATGATTTTATTTCTTGTCCAGATAAAATACTATTTTGAACTTTAAAGCTATCAATACAAGATTGAGACGATATTATTCTTTTTATTAAAGCATCCGCTGTCATTTCAAGCGAAAAAAATCCTACTTTTTTCTTTCCTTCTTTTCTCAATGCTATAGCAGACGCAATATTTAAAGCAAATGCCGTTTTACCAATACTAGGGCGAGCACCAACTATAATAAAATCGCTATTTCTAAAACCTCCAATAAGAGAGTCGACCTTTTTAAATCCACTTGGAATGCCAAAATTTGCTTCCTTTTTTTTCATACTACGTTCATATATCTCATTATGAACACGTTCTGCAATAACTTTAGCATGATAGAGGTTTTTACTAGAATAATCCAACTCAATTGAAAGAATCTTTTGTTGAGATTCTTCAACAATCTCATTAATAGTTTTCGTAGAATCATTGATATAATCATTAAGTTCTTTAGAAACATTTAAAATGCTTCTACGAACACTCTGTTCTTTTACAATTTTTGCATAAACATTTATAGTTCTATCTGTTGGCAAATAAACTGAAAGTGAATCTAAATAATCTGGCAAATTAATTAAATCTTTTTTAACCAAAAGCTGTGTTTTTGGGATGTTCTTAGACACTTCTTCAAAAACAGTAATAGGGTCAATATTTTCTCTTTTTTCATAAAGCGAAACCATTGCTTTGAAAATCAACTTGTGGGTCTCATTGTAAAAATCATCAGCTCTCACATGAAAAGCAATTTGCTCTAATTTATCTGAATTATAAAATATACTAGAAATTACCGCTTTTTCTGCACCATCATTAAAAAGAAGTGCAGAATTCGAAAAAGCTGCTAAAGCCACAAACTACACCCTTTCTCTTCCAGATTACTCATCTACCTTATTTAACTTTTTATTTAAAGACTTTTTATCCTCTTGTTTTTTTTCTTTTTTTATCTCTACTTTAATAATAGAACTAATGCCTTCATAAAGCTTAATTGTCACATCATAAGTTCCAAAAGTCTTTAAAGTTCCATGATGTATATCTATTTTTTTTCTCTCTATATCAAAACCAAGTTTAAAAAGTTCATCAGCAATATTCAAACTGTTAATGCTATGAAACAATTTGCCAGAATCATTAGATTTCATAAAAAATTCTAATTTAACAAGATCAAGCTTAGATTTCAGATCATTGGCAACTTGTTTTTTTGCCTCTTGCTTTTTTAATATTGACCTTCTTTTTTGATTAAAAATTTCAACATTATGTTTATTTGAAAAAACTGCAAAACCTTTGGGTAGTAAATAATTTCTTGCAAATCCATCTTTTACTTCTACGGTATCTCCCTCTCTTCCAAGGTTAATAAAATCTTCCTTTAATATAACTTTCATAATTACCCCAAACAACTATTTTTTTACAAAAGGCAACAAGGCCATATATCTTGCCCGCTTAATTTCTAATGCCAAACGTCTTTGATGCTTAGCAGAAGTTCCAGTAATTCTTTTAGGTAAAATTTTACCTTGCTCGGTAATAAACTTTTTAAGAAAATCAAAATCTTTATAATCAGGATGCTTGCCAGAATCACAAAATTTACATGACTTTCTCTTAAAAAATCTAAAATTTGAATTTTTTTTGAAACCATCTTGCTGATTTTCAAATCTTGAATCTCTTTGATTTACATCTCTATCTTTATACATAAACTTAAACTCCATTAAAAAGGTATATCTTCGCTAAATTTATCATCAACAATATCAACATCTTTACTTGCATCTTCTTTTTTATAGCTTGACAAACTATTAATATCTGAATCTTGCATTTGAAAAGTATTAGAACCTGAACTAAACATTTGTAAATTATCTACAAATATATTCACTTTACTTTTCTTATCGCCCGTATTCCTATCTTGCCAACTTTCATATTTAAGAGATCCACTTACTACAACTTGTTTACCCTTTTTTAAATACTCATTAAGACTTTCGGCTCTTTTTGAAAAAATAACACAATCAAAATATTGTGGATAATCAATCCATTCATCATTTTTCTTCATTCTTCTATTATTAGCTAAAGAAAACCTAAGAACAGCCATACCACTTTCTGTATAAGAAAGCTCAGAATCTCTTGTAAGTCTACCAGATAATACTAATGAATTAATATCAGCCATTAAAAACCCTCTTATTTTCCCTGAATATCTGAGTTTTCAGAGTCTGTTGGTGTTTCAATTTTAGAACCACCTTTAAGACTGTCTTTGTCTTTGTCAATATTGTCTCTAAATTCCCTAAAATTTCTTCTTTTAATTTTTTTAGTATTGATTTTTCTAACTATTTTGACCAAAATCATATACCTAAGCAAATTTTTAATTAACTTAAGCCTTGATTCAAGTTCTTTTAAATTATTACCTTCCATACTAAATTCTATTATTTCGTAACGACCTCTAGCTTGCTTTTTGATAGGATATTCTAAGGCTCTCTCCCCAATAAAATTACTAACAATATCAGTTGCACCAAAAAATTCTAAAGATTTTTTAACCTCTTCTAAAGAACCTTTATACTCAATTTCTTCACTTTTAAACAAAAAACATGCCTCATATCTTTTAATCATTATTAAAACTCCTTATGGTCTATCGCATTACAAAATTTGCAACAAAGGTTACTAGTTAGTATATAAAAGAGATTAATTTTTTTCAACAAGAAAAACTTTATTTATAACGCAAAAGAAGTAATTAAAAAATAATCTCAACCTTAATCTTCTTCTGATTCGCTAAGCTTATAGGTTTTTCCCAACTTGCCTTGCTTCTCAAGTTTTTTGTCTTCTCTCATATCAACATAAGTCTTAAAGCCCTTTTTTACATTATCAACCGCAACCATAACACTAGTCTCAAAAAGACTTTTTGGAGAATAGGTATCAATAGCCTTTTTAATATAATATGCATTAGAACCATAAAAAAGCTGCACCTTGCCATTAACAAACCCTATCTTTAAAACCCCGGCCTCTTTAAGTAAATTATTATCAACAAGCTCAGTATTAACAACATCTATATGCAACCTTGTAGAACAAACATCAAGCTTTGTAATATTATCAAATCCGCCAAGACCTTGAATTAAAAGATGCGCAATCCCAAGGCTCTCTAGCTTGCCTTCTTGACCTTCAAAAAATGGATCGTCTGCAACAAATATCTGAAAATCAAAATATCTATAAAGCCAACTAAAAGTAAAATAATAAAGGGCAAAAAAGATTACTCCTAAAGGCACAACATTAATCCAATTTGTCTTAGAATTCCCTTGAAGTATTCCAAACATAAAAAAATCTAAAAACCCATTAGAAAAAGTACTGCCAATCGTAACATCAAAAAAATTAGCAAGCAACAATGCAAGTCCCGAATAAATGGAATGAACAAAATAAAGTAATGGCGCTGTGAAAATAAATAAAAATTCTAAAGGTTCAGTTATTCCTGTCAAAAAAGCTGTCAAAGCTCCAGAAAAAAGAAGAGCTGCAACCTTACTTTTATCTTCATGAACAATTCCCTTGTAAACTCCTAACGCCGCTCCAGGCAGTCCAAACATAATAGAGATATAAAATCCACTACTAATCTTAGCAAAGCCTGATGAAAATTTACTAAGTGATGGGTCTATCAACTGAGCGTAAAATATATTCTTAAGACCTCTAAATGTCTCACCATTAATCATTTCCACTCCCCCTAAAGAAGTAAATTCAAAGGGAAAAGATAAAATAGAATGCAATCCCAAAGGCAATAACAGCCTATTTAAAAATCCATAAAGAAAACTGCCTAAATAATCAAATCTAAAAACAAAAATACCTAAAGATGCAATTAATTTGTCAAAACTTGACCAAATCAAACAAAAAAATATAGCCAAAATAACGCAAAAAGGCATAATTATTACTACAGGCACAAAATGGCACTCTGAAAAAAAAATAAAAGGCTTTGGAAGCTTTATGTTATAAAATTTGTTATGCAAATAACCAACTACAAGACCTACCACTAAAGATCCTGCAATTCCCGTATTTAAAGTTTGAACGCCCAAAAAATTTATGCGCCCCATAGAAGACATTGCATCTGCTTCAACAAGCCCTGAGAAAGTCTCAATAAAATAATTTTCAGTAATATTAAATGTCAAATAACCAATAAGGCCTGCTAAAGCAGCTGTTCCTTGTCCTATTCTTGCAACCCCAATAGAAATTCCAATAGAAAAAATTAAAGGCATATTGAGAAGAATAGCATTGCCTATAGCCTTCATTAGGCCTAAAATATCTTGAAAAAAAAATTTATCAACATAAACAATATTAGAAGAATTTGAAAATACAGATCCAATACCAATCAATAAACATGAAACTGGTAAAACAGAAATAGGCACTCGTAGTGCTTTAGAAAATTTTTGCAAACTTGAAAAGTTAATTATTTTAATAAAATTAATCATGCTAAGCCTCTCCCAATGCTAATTCAAGCAAACACTATCTATTATAAAGCTTTTTTTGCAAAAAAAAACTTTACTTATAAAACAAACCAAATAATAAGATTTAATAATTCATTTAAGATTTAATTTAATCTTGAGAAAAACTTACAATTAAAGTAATGTATTATATATTTTTCATAAATAAATGATTAAACGGAGGCAAAATTGTGCTTACAGAAACCAAACTTAAAAATTACTCATTAAGTGATGTTAACACAAGTAAAATACCAAAAAATGAACTTTTTAGTTCTATATCCCACCTTTTTGGAATTATTTTGTCTATAATTGGAACAACAATTCTTATTACAATATCCGCTCTTAAGAAAAAAGATTTACATATACTTGTATTCTTTATTTATGGATTTTCAACAACTCTATTATATGCAATGAGCACTCTTTACCACATATTTCCGAAAGGAAGCAAGATAAAAAAAATATTTAGAAAATTTGATCATATTTCAATATTTATTCTAATAGCAGGAACATATACTCCTGCATGCGCAATTCTTGTACCAAACAAATCAGGACTAATAATCTTATGTATAGTATGGGGTCTAGCTATAATAGGAATCATTTTTAAAGCAATATTTACAAATAGCCCTGGGTGGTTTAATGGATCTATATTTATAATCATGGGATGGATCATACTTTTTAAAATTAAACCCATTTATAAGGCTCTTAATGGAAAAGGATTTTTTTGGCTAGTTTTTGGTGGAATCGTATATACAATAGGCGGAATAGTATACATTTTAAGTAAAAAATTTAACCCAAAAATCAACATGAAAATGCATGATGTATTTCATATATTGATAATAATAGGATCAGTATCTCACTTTTGGCTCATGCTAAAATATATTTCTAATTTTAATTAAATATATGTAAAAGACCCTTCAAATCGTTAAAAAGGCCTAAGCCAAAAAGAAACAGCGCCAAAAAAATACCAAAGCTATAAAAAGAATAAATGGTTTTGGCCTTAAATCTTTTTCCACGTAAAAGTTCAATAAAGGTTATAAAAATTTGTCCTCCATCAAAAACAGGTATTAAAATAAAAAACAGATTCATACCAGCAAGAATCAAGCTTAAAAAAGAAATACTATTAATCCAATACAATATCCCTAAAGAATATGATGAAGAGAGAATGTTTACAATTCCAACAGGGCCTGATACACTCTTAGAAGTATTTAAAAAATTTGTTATCAATAAAAAAATAGAATATAAAATATCTTGCAAAGCATTTACAACCTTAAAAAAAGAATTTTTAACAGCACTTGAAACATTCTCTACTTTAATTATCCTTTTTAAAGGTGGTGAAAAATATATGCCGATAATTTTATTTTTATCCTGAAATACTAATTTTGAAGAAAAAATTTCTCCATTCCTAGCAAACTTAATCTCCACAACATCCGAATTTAAATTCTTAAGCAAATCATCTAAATCTCTCTTATTTTTCAAAAAAATATTATCAATGCTAATTATTTGGTCACCCGATTTCATTCCCGCAATCTCAGCAGGAGAATTTAAAACTACATCTGCTACCACAAGGTCAATCCAAGGGCCAATTTCTTTTAAAAAATCTTGCAAATTAACAGTCTTTTCAAAAGAAATATTTTCTTTTTCCCTTAAAACATCAAATGTAACTGTGGATCTTTCCTCCGGAATAATATTTTTCAAATCAGAAAAATATTCAATTTTTTTATTATTAACCTTTAATATGACATCGCCATCTCTAAATTTATCTTTCAAAAAAGAATTTTTATTTAAAATATTAATCTTTGAAGGATGATCGAAATATGTAACACCCATCATGCTTATAAAAATGAAAACAATAAATGAAAAGATCAAATTAAACAAAGGGCCTGCAAAATATATTAAAATTTTTTTAAAATGCGAAATTCCAAACAAAGAATCTTTATCTGCTTCTAATTCTTTATTTGCCTTAAGTTCTTTTTCTAAGTGATCAAATCCTTTAAGTTTGCAATATCCTCCTAAAAGGATCGGTGAAAGTCTATACTCAGTATTATTAATTTTAAACTTTAATATGCTAGGACCTATGCCCACAGAAAAAGCTTCAACCTTAACTTTAAAAAGTTTAGCAAATAAAAAGTGCCCCAGCTCATGAATAAATATTATAAAACTAAGAGCAAGTACACTAAAAAGAATATACATAATTTCCTCCAAAAATCACTAAGATAAGTATAAATAAAATATGGGACCCGTCAAAAGAAAAGAGTCAATCGAGTCAAGAGCCCCACCTCTACCAGGAATGATTTTTCCAGAATCTTTTACTCCAGCACTTCGTTTTAATCCAGATTCAAATAAATCACCAATAATGGTGAAAACTCCAATCAAAATGCCCAAAATAATAGATTCTCCATAGCTTAAATTTATTAATCTAAAAACTACCGCAAATATAGCAGTAAACACAGAAAACAAAATACCCCCAAAAAAACCCATTAATGTTTTATTTGGACTAATAATAGTGGGACGATAGCTGTTTTTACCCAAAAAATATCCAAAAAGATATGCAAAAGTATCGTTTCCACTTACCATAGCAAAAAGTATTAACATTAAAAATGGGGCCTTGGGCAAAGTTGTAATAGAAACTATAAAAGACATTAATACACCGGGATATATAAGTATAAAAAGTATTGACGTTGCTTGAGACAAAAAATTTCCAATCTCATGTTCTTTGATAAAAACCAAATTAACAATCCAATTACTAAACACTAATGCTATAACCAAGTAATATACCACATTCATGCCTAAATAAAAAACATTAAAATGAATATACGTTAAAATTGGGGGCACAATCCCTAAAAAAAAAGATAATATGCCTGAAAGTCCTGACGATTTAAATCTTAATAAATCATTAACTTCTTTTGCAGCAAAACCACTAAATATAAAAATTAAAACATTAAGAAATAAATAATTTTTAAAATCTAAAAATATTAAAAATAAAATTAAAGGAACAAAAAATAAAAATGTTCCCAACCTTGCAAAAAAAGTGAATCTAGTAACCTTACTCAATAAATCATCTCCCAAAATTTCTTATTCTAAATTGAAAACATTCCAAATCTTTACTATACTCATTGCCATAATATTCAGGCCACAAAACATTTGAAAAAATTAATTCAGAATAAGCGATCCTCCATAAGAAAAAATTACTTATTCTAATATTTCCACCTGTACGTATTAAAAGATCAAGATCGGGCAGTTCTGGATTATCCAAAAAATTGGAAAAAGTATTTTCATCTAAAGACTCTAAATCAAAATCGCTTGAAACAAATTTTTTAATAGCTCTAAGTATTTCATTGCGACCCCCATAATTAATTGCTAAATTTAAAATAAGGTTGTTAAAATTTTTAGAAAAACTAGTAGAATCTTTTATAGAACTTTTTACTTCTTCACTTAAAGAATCAATATCTCCTGAAACTATTATTTTTATCCCATTTTTTTTGTAAAAATTAAATTCGGCTCTCAAATAGCTAGCAATTAAAAACATTAACTTTTCTATTTCACAATCATTTCTTTTCCAATTTTCAGTAGAAAATACATAAAAGGATAAATATTTGATACCTACCTTTAAAGAATGTTTAACTATTTCTTTTGCTCTTTTAAGACCTTCTTTATAACCTTCCAAAAAAGACAATCCCTTACCTAAAGCCCACCTTCTATTGCCATCCATGATGATTCCAACGTGCCTTGGAAGAGAATTTTTATTCACGGTTTTAAACTTCCATTATTTCTTGAATTTTAGATTCTAAAATCGTATCTATCTTTTTAATATAAATATCTGTGGATTTCTGAATATCATCTAAAATTCTTTTTAAACTGTCCTCTGTTATTTCTGATTCTTTTTCTTGCTTTTTAACCTTATTGTTTAAATCCTGTCGTATATTTCTAGTTGAAATTTTATGTTCCTCCGCTATTTTTTTAGCATGCTTTACAATATCTTGCCGTCTTTCGCTAGTTAAAGCTGGAACCTTAATTCTAATAACCGAACCATCACTTGAGGGGTTCATAGAAAGGTCAGAATTAAGTATGGCTTGTTCTATCTTATTCAATATACTTTTATCCCAAGGTTGAATGACAACAAGCCTTGCTTCAGGAATTCTAATACTTGACACTTGAGTTATAGGCGTTCTTTGGCCATGGTATTGAATAAAAATTTTATCAAAAATATTACTACTAATTCTACCTGTTCTTAAAGTTTTATATTCATTATCAAGCGATAAAAGAACTTTGCTCATCTTTTCATCTAGAAAAGCCTTATAATCTTCCATATAAACTCCTCCTTGCTGATAAAAAGCAGTACATCATTATCTACCCTATTCCTAAATACTTAAACTCAACTATTTCTACCTTGCTTGAAATTGCTTTTGAAATTTCTTCCAACATTTCCCTAACAGTGATTTTATCATTTTTTACAAAACTTTGTTCAAGAAGAGAAATTTCAGCAAGATGTTTTTTTACTTTTCCAGCAACTATACCTTTGACTATGCTTTCTGACTTACCACTAAATTCTAATTGTTTAGCAAATATTTCTTCTTGCTCTTTAATATAACTTGGACAAACATTATCACTTCTCAAATAAATAGGAGCAAACGCAGCCACATGCAAAGCCAAATCCATAGCAAAATTTTGTAAAATTTTATCTTCAGTTTTAGAAAAATCATCTACTTTCAATTTAACTAAAACGCCTATCTTAGATTGTTCACCATGCAAATAAATTTTTACAAATTCATTAGATTGAATTTCGGTAATAAAAATTTTTTTAACCTGAATATTTTCTTTTATCGTAGCTGCTAAATTTTTAAGCTCTGACTCTTGAGAAGTAGTTAAAGAATTTCTTCCGTTCTCTACTAATTCTTTAATTAAAGAATTGCCCAAATTAACAAAATTATGATTTAAAGCAACAAAGTCTGTTTCACAAGAAACAAGTAAAAGTCCAGCATGAATATTGTTTGAATATGAGAATACTCTGCCTTCTTTTGCGTCTCGATCAAGTCTTTTCTCGGCAGATGCAATTCCCATTTCTCTAAGTTTTTTTTTAGCCAATTCAAAGTCTCCACCAGCAGCAGACAACGCTTTTTTACAATCTCCAAAACCAGCATTAGTTTCTTCTCTAAGCTTTTTTACATCTTGAGGACTAATAATGATCATAAATTACTCTCTCCCTCTTCAATAGAATCACTTTTATCATTTTTAATTTCAATTTCTTTCATCAAATCTTCTTCATTCAAATTTTCAATTATTTGAATACCGACCTCTTTATCACTTTCTAAAATAGCATCAGATATTATTTTGGTAAACAAAGCAACAGAACGAATAGCATCATCATTGCCGGGAATTGGGCAATCAATAACATCCGGATTACAATTTGTATCAACCACAGAAATAATAGGAATTTTTAATTTTCTAGCCTCATTAATAGCTATTTGTTCTCGCTTAGGATCAATGATAAAAATAGCACCTGGAAGTGTCTCCATGTCTTTGATACCTGTTAAATTTTTAGCTAATTTTAATTTTTCACGATTGAGTTGTGAAATCTCTTTCTTACTTATCATATCAAAAGTTCCATCAACTTCCATCTTTTCTAGCTTTTTTAATTTTTGAACAGATTTTCTAATTGTATTAAAATTAGAAAGCATACCCCCAAGCCATCTATTGTTAACATATGGCATATCACTTCTTCTTGCTTCTTGTTCAATTATCTCACTAGCTTGCTTTTTGGTCCCAATAAAAAGTACCTTTTTACCATCCTTTATCACCCTTTGAACAAGCTCATAAGAATCTTTAATCCCCTGTAAAGTTTTTTGAAGATCTAATATATGTATTTCATTTCTCTCAGAAAAAATAAATCTTTTCATTCTAGGATCAAGCCTTTTTACCTGATGACCAAAATGTACCCCAGCTTCCAATAAGCTCTTCATCGTAATAATTGCCAAATCAACCTCCTATTATCCTTCTCTTTTACTCACTATGACAACACATAGCGGAAATTATACAATCTTTTATATGAATATAATAAAACAATCCAATTAATAAGTCCACTAAATCAAAACAAACATCTTTCTCTTTAATAAAATTATCAACAAACCACATTAATAAAAAATACTAAAAGCTAAGTTGATATATAACTCTACCTAATTCTTTTAAAAATCATTCTTTTACAAATCGTTCTTATTTCTTTCAGAGAATTTAATCAAACCTATTAAAACAACTGAACCTAAAATAGGAAATAAATAAAGAACTAGATCTATTTGCCTTTCATAATAATCAGAATAGAAAAAAGGAATAAAAAATAAAAATACAATGCCACCTAAAAAACTTATTAAATAAACTACTACAAACTTAAAATTCAATATATTTAAAAACATAACAAAAAAGCTTACTAAAAAAGAAATAACAATGTTTGTTAAAATTAAATGAGAAAAAAATACTATCATAATTCCCCCTAAAACTAACTAGTCAGATAAACTAAATCCCGATAAATCCCCAAGATCGATAAGAACACTGTAAGCATCGTCAACAATACTGCCTACACCCATAACAAAAATTGCCAAATTATATTTGGGGGCAATATCTTTTGTAAAAAAATCGTCATTTATATGCTTTAGATCAATTGGTCTTTTATCTTTGTCTAAAAAATTAGACTTTTTAATAGATTTTGAAAAACCTATATATTCCCCTTTGTCAATGTAGGACCTATATATGTTTTTCTTCTCAAGAATCACGGGAGACGAAGAAGTACTTCCATTTCTTACAATAATAAAAGCCTCACCAGGAACATTTTTTCTTAATTCTCCAAAATTTATTTCAAAATATAAAGGCAATTTTCTATCGACCCACTCTTTATTTAATCTAAAAACAGGTTTACCCGAATAAGTATTAGAGCTCAAATTTATTTTATAAAACCCTCTATTATTAAATGCACTAACATTGTCAAAAACACCCTTTAAAGCTTCAAAATCTTTTTCCACGCTTTTTCGAAAACTACTTATATGATAATTAGCGCCTTCTGGATAAAACTTATAATATATATCAAAACCCCTTAGATTTTCAGCTGCTTGATTAGAAAAATAGCCTGCCGGCAAAAAAAAGGCTAAAGAATCTCTAGAAATTCGATTATCAATCTTTTCTGGCGAAGGAAGTATTAAAACATTATCAAGACCACATCCAAAAAACTCTAGGCACAATATAAAATATAAGATAAAAAAAATTATAAAACCTCCCTCCAAAAATACAAATTAATTTTGCTTAAGTTCTAAAATTTTATTATTTGCTATATTTATATATAAATTATTTTCATAAGGAAATTTAACAATCTCTTCATACACTTTTAAAGCAAGATCTTTATCTTTTTCCTCTATCAATACTGCCTTACTCAAAAGAGCTCTCACCTTTAAAAAACCTAAACTGGTACTATTAATAAGATCCTCATAAACCAATAAAGCATCTTCTTTTAATCCCATTTTTTCATAAACTGCAGCTTTATTAATAAAAGCAATTTCGCTTTCAATACCTTTTGCCTTAATAACAATATCCAAATCTTTAATAGCCTCATCATACTGTGCTTGACTTTGCAAGTAAATAGCTCTAGCTAAATAAAACCTTGAAATAAAATAAGATGAAATTTCTTTTTCCTTTGAAATAAGTTCCTTTATCTTAAGAGATATTTTTTCTCTCTCTTTAGCATCATTTTCTTTTAAATAGTCATGTAAATCCTTTTCAAGATTTTCTACTATTTCTCCACCACTCTTTACATAATCTTTGCCTAAAGAATTATAAAAAACAACAACAACAATAGATACAAACACAAAAATAATAGCAATAAAAAAAACTAAAAGACCATTCTTAGCCATTATTCATCCCTCTTTAGCAAATTTTCAAATGGCTTATAAGATTCCTCATCATTGCCCTTAAATAAATAAGAAGAAATCTCTTCTCTTGATCTTTGATTTTCATACTCCCGATAAGAAAGCAACACCGATTTGTCTTTAGAATCAATACTTGTTATTACCACTTTAAGCTTATCTCCAATGTTTAATTTTTCAAAAGTTTCTAAACTAGATTCTTTTGTATCTCCTAGTTGAATTTTACTAATAAATCCCATTATTTTATTATAAACTCTTACTTGAAAGCCTTTTGACTTTTTCTCTACAATCTCAACCTCAATAGCATCACCTTTTTTATAGCTTTTAGAAAAATCTTCCCAAGGGCTCTCTTCTAACTGCTTGATTCCTAATCTAACATTTCTCTTACGTCTGTCAACCTCAAGTACTTTCCCATTCACTAAATCGCCTATCTTGAAATATTCTTCAGGATCAATCTCTTCAAGCCAAGAAATATCAAACTTACTCACATAAGCATCTATACCTTCTTCAATATTTACAAAAGCACCCGTTTTTGTAATATTAGTAACAACACCTTGAATAACCTTTCCAATAGGATATTTCTCAGTTAATCTCTCCCAAGGATTCTCATTGATCTGTTTAATACCCAGTGATATTCTTTGATTTTCTTTGTCTATCTCTAAAATCTTAACTTCTACTATCTGACCAAGCTTTATTAATTCTTGAGGACTCTTTATTACTCTTATCCAAGAAAAATTACTTATATGCAAAAACCCCGACAATTCGCTGTCAAGCTCAATAACAGCTCCAAAGGGTAAAATTTTTACAACTTTCCCTTTTACAATGCTATCAATTTTATATTTAACATCTACAGAATCCCAAGGATTTGCCTTTAAGGCCTTAAGAGACAATTCCATTTTGCCTGTTTGTGGATTTATTTTAATAATTTTCAACTTTAACTTATCGCCAACTCTAACAAAATCTTCAATATTTTCAACTTGATTAAAGGCAATATTTCTTTTATGTAAAATTCCTGTAACAAAATTTTTAATTTTTACAATTGCACCATATTCTGTAATACGATCAACCACGCCATCAACCACATCTTCTTCATTGTAAGAACTTACTAGCTCTATTCTCTTAACAAGCTCTCTTTCTCTTTCTAAAGTACGCCTATCAAGAATAAGCCTCAAACCGTCCGATTCACTTGCTTCAAGAATATAAAATTCAACAATAAGACCTCTTTTTAATTTCTCATCCTTAGATTTAGAGCTTAAATAAAAAGGCATAAAGCCAGAAACATTTTCATTAATTTGAATCTTATAACCATTCGAAAGTTCAGCCAAAACTTTACCTTTGATTATTTTTTTATTTTGAATATATTCATTTACTTTATCTTGGAAATTTAAAGATTCAAGTTTTTCAACACTTAAAATCAGACCTAATTCTCCACCTATTCTTACAACAATTGCTTCAAGTTTATCACCAATTTTGGGAATATTTTCAAATTCTTCAATCTTGATAAAGCCTTCTGATTTATAACCAATATCTACTAGAACATAATCCTTCATAATATTAACAATAGTACCAGAAACACGACTTCCAAGCTCTACTCTTTCAAGTACTTTCAAATAATTTTCTTGTAAATCTTTTTGATTTTCCATTCTCACCTCTCTCTTACTTTTTTCAAATTAAACTTTTCTATTATAATATTACATACATCGTCTAATCCTTTGTAGCTTGTATCAAGGTAAAAAACCCCTTTTGATAATTTTAATTTACCATATTGTTTTCTCTTGTCAACATTATCTCTTATTTCTAGAGTACGCTCTAATTCTTCTAAAGTTTCATTCCCATTTCTTTGCTTATATCGCCTCAAAGCTCTAACTTTAACGGAAGCATCAAGATATATTTTGAATTCAGATTCTGGAAAAACAATAGTAGTAATATCTCTACCTTCTATTATATAATTATCATCGCTAAATTTAACAATCTCTCTTAACTTTTTATTCACAATATTTCTTATTCCAATATAAGAAGAATAAAAAGAAACTTGAAAATCAATCTTATCGTTTAAAATTTGATTTTCAACATTCTCTCCATTAAGCAAAAAGCTGGAATTATTAAAACTTATATCATTCTCAAGAATTAAATTCAAAAGTCTATTCTCGCTAATAAAATCGCAGCTACTACTCATGGAAGATCTTTGGGCAATTAAAGTTATTATCCTATAAAGATAACCAGAGCTTATAAATTTATAGCCCAGTTTTACACCAAGCTCTCTTGCAATTGAACTTTTTCCTGATGCCGAAGGTCCATCAATTGCTATTATCATTTGAATTCTCCAACCTGGATTTCAACTTATTTATCTTAACTAAAGGAACAATTTTTACTTGACCTTCCCTTAAACTATCCAAATTAATATTGCCAATTCTAATTCTATGAATTTTTTTTAAAAAAACATTTTTGCTTAAAAACACTTTTCTTATTTCTCTATTTTTCCCCTCATCTAAAATCAATCTAGCAGAATTTTTATTTAAAATTTCATAAGATTTTAATTTAAAAAATTCTTTTTTTATCTTTATACCCGACTTAAAAGAAATAAGCAAATTTTCATCAATATCTTTTTTTGATTCAATAATATATTCTCTTTCAACTTTTCCTTTTGGATGAATAATATAATTTGCAAATTTACCATCATTAGTGAATAATAAAAGTCCAGAGCTTTTAAAATCAAGCCTACCAATTGAAAATATACGCTCTTTAAACAAAGGCTGGACTAAAGATATTGCTAACTTTCTTCCATTAACATCAAAATTGGAACATAAATAATTTTTAGGCTTGTTAAGAGCCAGATAAATTTTACTTTTACTTTGAAAGTCTGTAAAAACATAAATCTGTTTCTTATAAGTTATTCTGTCCCCTAAAGCTACTTTATCACCAAGCTTAGCAATAGAGCCATTAACTCTTACGAGCTTCTTTTTTATCAACTCTTCGCAAAACCTTCTTGACCCTACTCCCTTTTCAGCTAAAAACACTTGAACTCTAGGGGTTTTAAGTGCAATCATTAATTTTACAACCTCGATACAATACTAATTTATTATTTAGATATCCTAAATTCACAATATTAAGCATATTACACTCAAGAGATACTAAAAAATAAGAAAATCTCTCAAAAGAATAATTATCAGCATTAAAATCTAAAAGAGAATCAAAAATTACACTACTCTCTTTATTTAAAATAGAAATAATTTTCATTTTTTTCTCAAAAATTTTCAATTCATATTTATTACAAATAGCCTTAAATTTTTTATTGCACAAAAAATTTTTATTAATAACTTTTTTCTTCAATACACTAGGCCTTCTCTTTAAATTTTTATTTTTATTTTTATTTTTATTTTTATCATTAGCAATAGTATTAATATTTTTAACAAAATTACCACTATAGCCAAAAATAAAATCTTCAATCATTTTTGAGTCATAAAATTTAAAATTCTTTATTTGATTTAATTGTAATTTTTCATTTTCTCTATTCTTGCTATGAACTATTAACTTTTCTACAATTTTGCGTTCTACTTTATCTTTGTATTCAAGCTTTAATGGAAATAAAATTTGAGTTTTCCAATAAAATAAATTGTTAGCAAGATAAAAAAAATCAATAAGTCCCCTAATACTTATATTAAGATCGCTTGAAACATTTATGAACTCTTCAATTATTTGATTTAAACTTAAAGTTCTTAAGACACGTCTATTCATGTTAACATATTCAAAAAAAAGCTCTATTCCACCTGTAAAATTATCAAGACTGATGGAATAGCTACTTAATTCTGACATTTAAACTTTCCCTACTACTCATATTCATTTTCCTTAAATTCAATAGAATTAACATTTTCTTTATCAAAATTATTAAAAATTATTTTTCTAAGCCTCTTGTCCAAATCATTTGTAAGTTCTACTTCTTTGCTAAGATATTCAATAACACTCTCTCTCCCCTGTCCCAACTTATTATCTCCTAATGAATACCAAGACCCTGTTTTTTGTATTAAATTATGTTTAATAGCAGCATCTAAAATACCAGCTTCTCTTGAAATACCTTTCCCAAAATAAATTACTAATTCTACCTTACGAAAAGGTGGGGCAACCTTATTTTTCACAATCTTAACTCTAATCTTATTGCCAATAACGTCATCACTTGAGCCTGATCTGGTTACTTGTTCGATTTTTCTAACCTCAAGTCTAAGAGATGCATAAAACTTTAAAGCATGACCACCAGTAGTAGTCTCAGGATTGCCAAACATAATACCAATCCTCATTCTTATTTGATTGATAAACATAATGCAAGTATTAGATTTAGAAAGTATACCCGTAATCTTTCGAAGCGCCTTACTCATTAGCCTAGCTTGAAGACCAATCTGAGAATCTCCCATTTCTCCATCTATCTCTAATTTAGGGGTTAAAGCTGCTACAGAATCAACTACTATCAAATCAATACCACCGCTTCTGATTAAATGCTCAGCAATCTCAAGAGCTTGCTCTCCGGTGTCAGGCTGACTAAGCCAAAGTTCTGCAACATTAACTCCCAAAGCTTTTGCATAAACAGGATCAAGAGCATGCTCAGCATCAATAAAAGCAGCTATACCACCTTCTTTTTGAACCTCAGCAATCGCTTGAAGAGTCAAAGTAGTCTTACCAGACGACTCAGGACCAAAGATTTCTATTATGCGACCTCTAGGATATCCACCAATACCAAGAGCTTCATCTAACACAATAGATCCACTTGATATGCTAATTATGCCTTTTCCAACAGGAGATTCTCCCATCTTAATAAGACTTCCTTTTCCAAAAGTTTTTTCTATTTGAACTCTTGCAAGTTCAATAGCTTCCTCTTTGTTTGCTCTCTCTATACTAACAACCTTTTCTCTTTTTTCCTTTAACTTTGACATTCTTAATTTTTCCTAGCTAAATTTTATGGGCTCTATTTTTTTTACAAAATATCTAAAATTAGTATTATTTATAACAAAATTGAGACTATCTCCTTCCTTAGAATCAAGTAAATTTTCTCCAAAAGGTGATTTATATGAAATAATGCCTTCATCAGGGTTTGATTCCCAGGGTCCAAGTATTAAATAAGATTCATCTTTACCTGTAGCCTCATTTAAAATGATAACCTTAGTCCCAAAACCAACAACAGAACTTTGAAGATCTTTAGTATCTATAACTTTTGCATTCTCTATTTCCAACATTAAAGAGTTTAATCTTTTTGTCAAAAACTGTTGTTTTTCCTTAGCAGAATGATATTCAGCATTTTCTTTTAAATCACCAAGTTCACGAGCTTTCCCAATTTCTTTTGAATTTTCTGGAATTTCAACTTCCTTTAAATATTTAAGCTCTTTTTGCTTTTTATTCAAAGAGCTTAATATGGTTAAAAATCCAATTTCCATTCTCTCGCCTGTAAGTTGCATTTTTTCATCTTCAAACTCAACTGAATCAAATAATTGCCTTATTATAGATTTAATCTCTAAAAGATCCTTTGGCGGAAAATCTTTTACATAAAAACAGGTCATATAAACTCTCTTTGCAAGCTCTTCATCTTTAACATACCCCAAGACCGATTTAAGATATTCATCTTTAACTAAAAGATTAATTACCATTTTATAAATTCTTTTACTTGCAACAGAATTATTTTTATTATTAATTTTAATAACACTATCTGTTAAAATCTTAATCAAATTAGCTAAAAGATCCGAATCCGAATAACTCAGCTCAATAGAATAGGTTTTATAGTGCTTCAAAATCCAAATATAAGCATCTTTATAGATCTTATAATTTTTTATAACATAATTAAATAATTTTCCCACTTCTTTAGGATCTTCTTTGTAAAGTGATTCAACCAATTTCTTATTAACAGAATGAGGAAAAAGTTCCTTATAGTACAAAATCCAATTACTAAGTTCTTTTTTAATTAAAATAACCAATTCTTTTTTAATTTCTGCATTCAAAATTGAATCAAAAAGATCTACTATTCCTTTTGGATACTCCTTTAAAAGGGATTCCAAATTAACATTTTTTTCTATATTAACTTTTGATGACAACTCTTCAGAAAAATTACCTAAAGATTTAAGAATAACGTAAGAACTTATAACATGATGATCAACCTTTGTAAAATTGTTAACATAAATTAAAAAATAGTTGAGCATCTCTTCTTCAATATGTAAATCCTTAACAATTCCTTTAACATTACAATAGTTTATAAATATCTCGTATCTTTTATAAAAATCTTTCTCAATTTTAAATTTATCATACATTTTTTCATTCAAATTGGAAGATCTCTCATTATATACATAACAATCAAGCTTCCCAGAATCCATAACAAAATGGGGGTTATCCTTTAAAATTTGCTTTGCTTTCAAGCTCCATGAATTCCATGAACTTTGAGTCATCAAGCTTGGCACTAACTCTTTTTTTATTCCCTTTAAATCAATGGCTTTATAACTTTTTATAATAACTTTTATAGCCCACTCAATATCTTTTTTCACTCTATCTGCAAGTTCCTCTTTGGGTGTTATAGCCTTTAATACCCTAATATCCTCTCTGCTAAGGGGAGAAAGAGCCGACATTGCCATATCAAAGCCAATAAAATGACCCCTTTTGGAAACAAAATCAACAGTAATGCCATGATCATTTACATCCCTTACTATTCCAACAGACCAAGTCTGATGATAAACAAAGTTGCCTTTTGCAAAAAACAAATATTTTTCAAAATCTGAATATACGTCAACAAAATTTTTATCTAAGTTTTCAATATCAGACTTTACAAGATAATCCTCAATATTCTTTACATCTTTATATCTTTCTCTTAAAAATTTAACTAAATTTTCTCTTGCTTTATGATTTTTATTGTCAAGTTTTAAAATACCTTTTAAAATTTCTATTGTTTCATCAATATTATCAGTCAAAGAATAATGATCAAATAAATCTTCATAAAGAACTATAGCCTTTTTAAATCCAAGATCTTTTTCAATTTTTTGTAAAATAAGTAAAAAAGAATCAAAATCATCTGAGACATAATGAATAAGCTTTGCCCATACTTCTCTAATTCCTGACATTTGTTTTTTATCAATAAAACGATAAATAGCCTTTCTAAAATAAAAAATTGATTTTTGCAAATCAACAGTTTCATAATAAGTAGCAAGTTGTCTTACAAACACAGTATCATTAATATCTGCTTCAACAATTCTAGTCCAAATACTTGGAAGCTTATCATTTTCATTATTTTGGGCATATATTTTTGCAAGAGTATAAAGAGCGTGCTTATTTTCAGAAATAAAAAGCATTTCATTACATATATGCTCAACAAGAGTCCATTTTAAATTTTGAGAAAATAAATCAATAACAGCAAGCAAATTCATATCATTTAAAGGGCGCCTACTATATATAAGCATTCCAGAAATATAAAGACCTGCTATACTTTTTTTAACATCCTTTAAATGTTTGCCACAAATATCAAGCACATCCTCTGTTAACCCTTCATCAATTATATTATCTATCAAATCATCCAATTCTTTTATTTTAGCAAGAGAATAGTTATTAACAACTATTCTTGTCCATTTATCTTCTTGCAAAATACTATCTAATTTTTCTATGGTAACATTAGACATTAAACTCTCCTAACATTGATTTTTAGTGTCAAGCAACTAATTTACATACTGTTGATAAATTCCCAAGTCTATTTCTTTTATGTATAACAAAATCTCATCAATGCGAGCTCTATCCTCTTTTATCCTTACATAATGATCAATAAGCCAAAAATACTTATTAATAAGCCTTGGAAGTAATATGCTCTCATTTATTGATCTATAAGACTTTTCTTTAAGTTCATTGCGCAAACTGTAAACAGACTGCTTTAGCTGTCCAAGTTCTATAGGCCTTAATTCTCTTTTAACATTAAAAACACCATTAAGAGAACCATAAACAGGAATCCATTCTTTTATAAGATCATCTGAAATGTTTCTGTCAGACTTAATAAGATCTATTAATCTTAAAATCATATCAGACTCAAGAGAATATATATCTATCTTTTGAGGATTGATAAAAAAAGCCTCTCTGAACAAGACTTTAGCTTCTTTAATTTCATCAATAAGTGCATAAGAATCAGCAAGCTCTGCAACAACATCTGAGTTTTCTTTAGCATCTCCTAATATTTGCAAAAAGACATTAATTGCCCTCTCGTAATTTCCCATACCCTTATAAGACTTAGCAATTTTTATTAAAAGATCCAAATTTTCTGGATGCAGTTTGTATATATTTTTATATATGTAAAGACAAGTCTGAAATACAAAATATTTTATAGAATTACGACCTTGCAAAAAATTACAACCCATTTTTTTCAAATATCGACCTGCAAAACTATTCCACTCTCTTATTAAAAATTCTGCCTTTTCATAATCTTGACCTATTCTATCAAGACTTTCAACTTGGCCATTCCAATACACAGAGCTTTTCAAAGCTGTTAAAATTTCAATATTATCAAAATCAAGAGAATGAGCTTCTTCGGATTTTACTAAAGCCTCTTTAAAATTGCCTTTTCTAAAATCTAAATAAATCTCTTTGATCAATTCAACGACTCTTTCTGATGACACATCCCCACCATTTTAAAAATATACAAAAACCCCCGTTACACTTATTGTAATTATATCATTTATCAATTTTTAGTCAAACAAGAACTTAAAGCAAAATAACAATATTCTATTTATTATCCTTTTAAAATAAAATCTAATATTATAATATTAAAAAGAAAATTGTGGGGTCAAATTCTATCTATATGGAACCTAATAAAATTATTAACAAGGCTATTTATTACTATAATTCAAAAAAATATTCACAAGCAATAAAGCTTCTAGAAAAAGAAATTTTTTTCTATAAAAATTACTATTTGTATCACTATGTCTTAGGAATGTCTTATCTTCGTGTTGGGAACCTTGGCAATGCTCAAACATATCTTAAAAAAGCTTACACTTTAAACCCTAGCGAACCAAATATAAAACAAGCTATTGCTATACTTTTAGTAAGCCAAGGTAAAGAAGAAAAAGCTATTCAGATATGGCTTAAAATGATAGAAGAAAATCAAGAAGTAGATCGATCAGAGCTGTCTCTTGAAATTATTCGAAAAAATCCAATCAAAGGATCTGTTTTTTTAAAAAATAGCAATCTATATGAAAAATTGTTTCCAATAATTAAAACAATACCTAATAAAAATCTAACAAAGCTAATCATAATAATTGCTATTGGGGGAATTGTATTTATTTCAATGTTAGCAATCTATTTTATTTTTTATGAACAAAAAATAACAATATCTACAAATCGAAAAGCAGAAATAAACAAAAATTTAAACAATATTGCTGCTTACATTGACGACATTAAAATAAATAACAAAGAAAAAATAAAAAATGAAGAGGGTCAATTTATATTAATACTAACCAGCGAAGAAATTAAAAATTCTTTTGAAAAAATAAAAGTTTATTTAAAAACAGGAAAAGATAATTTTGCAAGAGTAGAAATAAATAAAATATTAAATTCAAATGCATCAGAATCCATAAAACTAAAAGCCAAAAACCTTGCAAGTTTTATCTCAAGACCAGATTTTATTAGCTTTAATGAATACCTAAGCTTAAAAGATATTAAAAAAGATCCATCAATCTATTCAAACGTATATGTAAAATGGGAAGGCGTAGTAAATAATGTCGAAAAAAAAGACAATATAATTCAATTCGACTTTTATGTAGGATACAATAAAAATGTACTTTCAGGAATTATCCCAACAAAAACAACCTTTGATATCGATATTGATTTTAAAGACAATGTTGAAATACTTGGACAAATAGAATATAAAAAGAATAAACTTACCTTAAATGCAATAACAATTAGAAAAATAGATAGAAATGCAAATTAATACTAATATCTTTCCAAAATTTTCAATACAATCAACATTCAAGATTAAAAAGGGGTGCACAGCAACTTTTCATTACACTTGATAAGATTTATTGACTCCTCAAAAGTAAGTAGCAACTCTTCTTTTTTTGTCAAATCTCTTACTTTCATTTTATTTTCTTTGTATTCTTCTTGACCAACAAAAACTAAAAATCTTATCTCTTTACTTAAAGCATATTCTATTTGCTCTTTAATGTTTTTACCATTTTTATTTTTAAAATACACTTCACAAGAAATATTTTTAATTTTAGAATAATCATGATTCCTAAACCTAGTAGCAAGTTCATAATAATAATTTTGCAAAGCACTATCTAAGTTTACAATTAAAACTTTAGATCTGGCCTTAGTTACAAATATTTTAATATAACTAAACTTTTCAAGATCAATTATATCCTTTATTCTGTCAACACCAAAAGATCCCCCAACTCCTGAAACCTTTTGAATAGAGTTTGAGAACGAAGAAACTAAATTATCATATCTTCCCCCACTACAAACACTACCCATATTACTACCAAATACCTCAGATTCAAAAACAATCCCTGTATAATAATCAAGCCCACGAGCTATTTTAAGATTTAAGTTAAAAGAATCCTGAATTTTCAATAAACTAAGATGCTTGAAAACATCTTCTACTCTCTTAATAGATTCGTTGTTATCGCCCAAAATACTTTTTAAGGTTTGTATTTTATCTTTAAAAGTACCTTGCAAATCCATTAAACTTAAGATTAAATCTACAGCTTCTTCTTCGATCTCAAGAAGCAATTCCTCTTTAACCTTATCAATTCCTATTCTATCTATTTTGTCAATATTTCTTAAAATAAAAAGGGATTTTTCTTTAATTCCTAACTGTTCAAAAAAAGAATTTAATATACCAAGATGAGAATAATGGATAATAAATTTTTTATTAATGCCTTCTATAAAATTTAAAAAAATCTCTTCAAGTCCATAATACACAACAGAAAGAATTTCGGCATCACCTCTAAAACTATCCTCTCCAACTATATCAAAATCGAATTGCATAAATTCTCTGTATCTACCCTTTTGAGAATTTTCTCCTCTGAAAACTTTTCCAAATTGAGAACGTCTGAAAGGAAATTTTAAACTAGAAATATTTGTGGCAATAAATCTAGCAAAAGGAACGGTTAAATCAAATCGCATGGAAACATCTCTACCCCCATTGTCTTTAAACCTATAAATTTGCTTTTCAGCCTCATCCCCACCCTTTTTTAAAAGCAACTCTGAATATTCAAGGACCGGAGTATCTATTAAATCAAAATTATAAGAATTAAGAATGCTAAATATCTGCCTAACAATATGAATTCGAATCAAAGAATCCTTAGGCAAATAATCTTTAAAGCCTTTTAAAGTTTTAATATCCATTACATTATGCCCTCTGCTATATAGTATCTACTTTTTCAGAATATAATAACATATAATAATATAGATACAAAAAAAAATGAATAATTTTTTATTTCATATAGTCATAAAATAATTTAAGAGGTCCAAAATTCATGACCAAAAGGATGCTTAATAACAATTATCGAATAAAAACAATATTAACAATATTTTTGGGTATAACTTTGCTAACTATTTACAAATATTTCACACTAATGGTCTTTAACAACACTCCAGATAACATGATATCTTTAAAGTCAAATGATATTGCCAGAAGAGGGACAATTTATGATAGAAATGGCAAACCAATAGCATTCTCTTCAAAATCCTACTCAATCGGAACAAATCCTCAAAAAATAGAAAATATTGTCAGCACATCTGAAACTCTTGGCGCAATACTCCAAATTGATTCAAGAATTTTGAAGGAAAAGCTCTCTTCCAATAAAGGATTTTTATATATAAAAAGAAAAATAAAAAGGGAAGAATCGGATTTAATCAAAAGAATTCAAGCCGAAGGCAGGCTCTCAAACATTGCTTTATATCCTGATTACACAAGAATTTATCCTTTTCGTAATACTACAAGTAATATTACAGGCTTTGTAGGAACAGATAATCTTGGCCTTGAGGGCATTGAATTTTCTCTAAATAGTATATTAGGAAAAGATAAAACCAAACAACAATTTCTAAATGAAGAATTAGAAACAAACAACATCTACTTAACAATAGACATGAATATACAACAAGGTGTAAGCAAAATAGCTAAAAAATACTTTGAAGAAAATAATCCTGAAAGTTTAATTACTTTAGTAATGAACTCCCAAAATGGGGAAATATTGTCCATGGTTCAATTTCCTCAATATGATGCAAACTTTTATTCTGAATATCCTGAAGAAATACGAAAAAACCTTTCTTCTTCGTTAACCTATGAACCTGGAAGCATCAATAAAATTTTTACAGTTGCAATAATATTAGAAAGTGGAAAATTAAATTTAGAAGAAAAATTTTTAGACAACGGAATATATCAAAAACA
Source organism: Borreliella valaisiana VS116 (assembly GCF_000170955.2). NCBI lineage: Bacteria > Pseudomonadati > Spirochaetota > Spirochaetia > Spirochaetales > Borreliaceae > Borreliella > Borreliella valaisiana. Next base: position 135,507 of record NZ_ABCY02000001.1, read on the forward strand.
ATTTCCATCGGGAGAGAAAATTACAATCAAAACCTTAAATCCTCCCTATAAATATATCGACTCTACAGAGATTTTAATTTATTCATCAAATGTAGGAATAGCTTACATTACTGACAAAGTTAGCAATGAATACTTTTACAAAAAACTTTTAGATTTTGGATTTGGGAAAAAAGTTGGATTTCCATTTCCTGGAGAAACAAAAGGGCTCTTGAATCATTATTCAAAATGGTCAGGACGAAGCAAAGCTACAATTGGATTTGGACAAGAAATAGGGGTATCAGCAGTTCAAATATTACAAGCTGCAAGCATACTAGGCAACAATGGAATAATGTTAAAACCTAGAATAATAAAAAAAATAAGCAACAATAAAGAAGAAAGCATTAAAGAATTTGATAAAGAAGAAATAAAAAGAGTAATATCAAAAAATTCAGCACAAAAAGTTTTAAAAATGATGAGAGAAGTTGTAAATAAGGGTGGAATTCCAAATCTTAAAATTAAAAATCTTGACATTTCTGCAAAAAGCGGAACATCGCAAGCTATTGACAAAAAAACAGGCAAATACTCAGAAGAAGACTATACATCCTCTATCTTGGCAATATACCCCACAGAACAACCAAAATATATTATTTATATTGTGTACAGATATCCAAAAAAAATAATATATGGAACAAGAATAGCAGCTCCAATGGCAAAAGAAATAATAGAATTTATTGAATACCAACAAAATACAAGCGCATATAAAAAAATCAAAATGCCATCAAAAATCAAGATCCCTAAAATCACCGCTAATTATAAAAACGACACACACTTACCAAATTTTATAAACCTTTCCAAAAGAGAAATAATAGACATACTAAAATACTATAAAAATACTATAAAAATAAAAATAAATGGCGACGGATTTGTTTACAAGCAAAGCATATCCCCCAATACAAAATTAGAAGATATAGCAGAGCTTGAATTATATTTAAAATAATCAGATAAATAAATTTTTAATTTCATTTTTATAAAAATTTAAAATATAGTTTCGTTTAATATCCATTTTAATTGACATCTCTTTCCCAACTTCAAATGGTTTTTCTAAAAGAGTAAACTTTAATATCTGCTCAAAAGGTTTAAATCCATTAGTTCTATTGATTAATTTTTTTATTTCATCATTTATAGCCTTAAGAACAATATTATTTGCAATAATTTGACGTCTATTACTAGCATCAAAAATTTTTTGCCCAACACTTTCTAGATATTTATTTATTTCTTCAAAATTTGGAAGAATAAGAGCGCCTAAAAATTTTTGATCTTGCCCTACAACAACCGCCTTTTCTATTAATATTGATTCTTCAAGCTTAATCTCAATTGGAGCAGGCTCAACATTCTCCCCATTATTCAAAACAATTGTATCTTTTTCTCGACCAATAATTTGAACAACATTGTCCTTAGATAATTTTACAATATCACCCGTATTTAAAAAACCATCAGAACCAATAATCCTGCAAGTTGCCTCTCTATCCTTATAATATCCAAGCATTACTTGAGGTCCTTTTACAAACAAAATTCCCTTTCCAGGCTTTTTAAGTTTATTTCCATCAGCATCTCTAATCTCAGCAACAGTTCCAGGCAAAATTTTACCACAAGTTCCAATAATCACTTTTTTATGCTTATTAGAAGCCACTCCGGGAGAAGTTTCTGTCAATCCATAAGCGTTAGCAAGTTCAATACCAATTGCATTAAAAAATCTAACAACAGATATAGGCATACTCCCACCACCAGTAATTCCAACAACAAAATTATTGCCTAAGATTTTATTTATTTTATTAAAAATTAAAATATTTCCCAAAGCTTTAAAAGGAAATAAGAAGATTAACCCAAACATTCCCAAAATTTTCTTTATAGGGAAAAACAAACTAAACCCACTGTCCGGATAAAACCCCATTACCGCTCTATAGCAAATATCATTAAGAAATGCCAATTTGATAAAAAAATGGAAGATTATTCTAGAAATAAACGGCTTCTTAGAAACTTCTTTGTAAATATTTTGCCTTATTGCAATCCAAAGCCTAGGAACAGCTGCAATATAATGGGGATTAATATTTTTAATGTCATCAAGCATTGCCCTTGGAACAATGGTAGAAAATAAACAAACCATACCCTTGAGAAAAATATTGTAAGAAAAAGATCTTTGAAAGGAATGCCAAATTGGCAAAATGCACATAAATATTTGACCCAATTGCGTATCAACCATTAAACTAAAACTAGAAACTTGATAAAGAAGGTTAGCATGACTAAGCATTACCCCTTTTGGATGACCTGTTGTTCCAGAAGTATATATTATTGTTGCCATATCATTAGAATCAACTTTACTTGCAATGTCAATAATTTCTGAATCTTTTCTTAAATTGTCTCCAAATGAAATACAATCGCTATAAGTATAAATTTCAAAATCACTATACTTTAGTCTATCTTCTTTGTTTAAATTTTCAATAATAATAAATATAGGTTTTACTGTGAATTGAATTTGAACAAACATATCAAGAAGATTTAAATTTTCTAAAATAACTACACATGGAAGAACAGAGTTAAAAATAATTTCAGCTTCAAAAAGAGTAACATCAGAGCCTTTTGGAATATCAACGGCACCCAAAGATAAAATTGCAAAATCTATCACAGCCCACTCGGCCCTATTTTCAGAGCAAATAAATATTTTATCTTGATGTTTAACATTTATTGACTTTAAAAAGGAAGCAAGCTTTAAAACATTGTTTTTTAAGTCGCCATAAGTAACATGGGCATATCCATTGCAAACTTTATATATTTGAGCAATCTTATCCTTTTGTTGATCAGCCACTTCAAAGAATGCCTTTGCTATTGACATACAATCCTCCTTTTAACGAAATTAACATGGTTTATTATACCATTATTAACCATAAATTCATAAAAAATTATTTACAAAGCCTCCTACTGCAAAAAACATACAGAAAGCTAACAAAAATAAAAACTTAAAAAATCAAAACAAAGTTTAAAAATACTTAATAAAAATTAATTCGGAATCTAAAAATAAATTTCCGTTTTAATGTTTTCACAAATAATATTTTTCCTAAAAATACCTAAAACATCAAATTATTTTCATAAATATAAAAACAATGTTATTATTAGGATTTATTTTATCACCTTTAAGATAATCAGTCACTCTTTTTGAAGAACCTCCTTATTTTTTTAGTAATACAAGAAATATAATTTTTTCGCATTAATGCTTCAAAAAACCATTAAATATTCTTGGATAAATAGAATATTTTTTTAGGTAAAAATTTTTCCAAACCTAGCAGCAAATATTAAGCCTCTTTTAAAACTTATATTTTTATGCCCAAATCTTAAAACATAATTTCTATTATTCAAAAATTTACTACCCAAAACAGCACATAAAATTTTATCCTTAAGCATTAATTTTTCAAAACAAAAAAATTAATCCCCTCTGTGGGGTAAGAATGATTCAAATGATCTACAATATCCTTCAATCTATTAACAATAGATTGATTGGAAGTATAAATAATCAGAATAAAATTTTCTTCAGGCCAAACACCATTGCCATGTTTTTCCCCTTTCTTGCCCTTTCCATAAACATTTTCTATCTTAGAATAATATATAGGCTCTCCTAGCTCTTGTTCTACTTTTTCCATACATTCAAGAACATCAAGCTCTAAAGATAAGTTAGAAATTATTTCAATCCTATATCTATAAAATTTAGTCATATCAATCCCTATCTTCTTCAAATAGATTATCATAACTACTTTTAGTTGAATTATTAATTTCGAATGATTTTTCAACATCTACATTAGACGCCACTCTTTTTAACCTAAGCTTGAAACTTGAAACAATATTGGAAAAAATTTCAAAAAGCATAGGAATAAAAAACAAAGTAAGAAATGTACTAGCTGTCATTCCGCCAATAAAAGTGAATGCGATCGGCTTTAAAAGCTCATTCCCACTCCCACTAGAAAATGCCATTGGAATAAGTCCTATTATTGAAGTCAAAGAAGACATTAAAATTGGTCTAAATCTTGAGCGGCAAGATTCAATAATTGCTTCTCTTAGGCCAAACCCTCTCTTGATCAATAAACCGGTATAGTCTACAAGAACAATTCCCGTATTAACAACAACACCAACAAGCATAAGCATTCCAATCGCAGCAAAAATAGAAAGTTTTTCTCCTGCAAAAAAATGTATGAGTACAACCCCTATTGTCGTTAAAGGAATTGTAAAAATAATAATAAAGGGCTTTAAAAAAGATTCAAATTGAGAAGCCATAATACCAAACACAACAATAATAGCCATAATAATGATTATTTTAAACTGATTCATAATATTTGAAAATTCATTATATTCTCCTTCAACCTTAAGCACTGTTCCTTCTTTATGGGGGACCTTATTATTAACAAAATCTATAACTTTTGCAGTGACTTGAGTTAAATTATCATCTGGAGAAATGCCCGCATTAAGATAAATAGTCAAAGCTTGATTTTCTCTGTAAATAGATTCCTCTTTATTGGTTTTTTCAAATGTGGCTATTGATGAAAAAGGAATCTTAACTCCAGATGGACTTGTAATAAATATTTTTTCCAAATCTTTTAAATTTTTAACATCCATTCTATCAAGCTTAAGAACAATATCATAATTAAGTCCATTTTCTACATATTGCCCAGCAACAACACCATTAACATTGGCCTTTAACTCATTTAAAATGGTATTCATGTCAATACCATAATTGTAAGCTAGTGCTCTATCTATCTCAACACTAATTTGAAGTTGAAAATCACTTACACTAAGTCTTGGATTTACAAGTTCCGGAATTTCCTTTTTCAACATAGAAACTAAAGTTTTTCCATAATCTTTTATATATTCAAAATCATTTGCTGAAATTTTAATTTTAATAGAATCTCCACCACCCAAAGCATTACCACTGGAAGACTCAATATTAAATTCGGGATAAAGATTCCCAATACGATTCATAATTTTATACTTAATAGCATCGTAATCTATACTTTTAATCAACTTGTCTCTTGACTCTTCCTTAAGAGGAAACAATACATTAAAGGTTATTCTTTCGGCATTCATAGTAGAAATAATACTTTTATATCCTTTAGCTTCACTTTTTACAATTTCTAAAAATCTATTAGAATAAAATTTTGCATATTCCAAATTAGTTTTATGGGGAAAATTTAAATTAATAAAAATTGAGTTGTCTTTCCCTCTATCAAAAGTTGTCACATCTAGCAATAATCCTAAAAGTAGACTGCCAATAAAACTAAAAAAAACAATCAGCCCAAAAATCAATTTACGATTCAACACTATATTTAATAAATTGATATACAAAAATTCTAGAAAATAATAAATACTAGCAAAAAAAGCATCAATTTTCCTAATAAAAGAACTCTTAATATTTTTTTGAAAACTTGTGTATAAACCTACATAATGACTTGATAAAACGGGAACCAAAAAAATCGCAACTAAAAGAGAAACTCCCAAAGAAATAACAATTGTAAATGAAAAGTCTTTAAAAAAATCTCCATATACTCCAAGTTCTGATTTGAAAATAAGAAATGGACCAAAAACGCAAATAGAAGTAAAAGTTGAAGATGTAATAGGCAGCATCATCTCTTGGGCTCCAAGAATAGAAGATGAAATAAGCTTTGCTCCTTTTTGCCTATATTTGTATATATTATCTATTACAACAATTGAGCAGTCAACAACCATTCCAATCCCAAGTGCAAGACCTGCAAGACTCATAATATTAAGAGAAATATTTACAAAATACATTAAACAAAAGGTCAAAACAATTGCTATTGGAATAGAAATTCCAATAATTATTGTGGCTCTAAAGCTTCTTAAAAAGAAAAAAATAACAAATATTGCTAGTACGGCCCCAAAATAGGCTGAATTTACAACAGTTGAAATGGACGCTTTAATAAAATTAGTACTATCATAAGTGATTTCCAATCTCATATCTTTAGGCATAGATAATTTAAATTTTTCTATTTCATTCATAACAACATTAGAAACTGCAATAGAATTAGCATCACTACGTTTTTGAACCGATAAAGAAATTGAAGGCAAACCATTATATTCAACATATTCTGACAAATCTTCAAAATCGGTCTTAATATTAGCAATATCTTTAAGTTTTATCTCAATAGCAGATGAATTTATGCCAGAAGAAATGTCGGGCATCTTATAAGCTATGACCACATTACCTATCTCTTCAATTGATTTAAATTTTCCAGACACTTGAACCAAATATTCTAAGTTGTTCTCCAATATATTACCAGCTGAAAGTTCAAAATTTTGAGATGCTATAATCGAAGATATTCTTGACAAAGAAAGCCCATAAGACTCTAATCTATTTTGAGAAACTTCAATTAAAACACGTTTCTTGCTTCCGCCATTAACAGTAACAATTGCGACCCCATCAAGCCTTTCAAGCCCAGGTTTAATGATCTCTTCAGCATATCTTTTAAGCTCAGAAATTGGCCTTACAGAATTAATAATAATATTCATTACAGGAATATTTTTAAGATTGTATCTAAAAATTCTGGGTGTCTGCGATTTACTGGGCAATGAGGATTTTACCAATTCAAGAGCATCTCGAATTTCATTTAGAACCAAGTCCAAATCAGTTCCATGATAAAATTCAAGCGAAACAGTGCTATTTCCCTTAGAAGAATTGCTATATATATTTTTTAAATTCTTTACTGAACTCAAACCACTTTCAAGAACTCTAGAAACACTCTCTTCAACTTCTCTAGGAGAAGCACCGGGATAAACAGTGTTGATACTTATTTGAGGAATATCAATTCCAGGCAAAAGGTCTACTTTCAATCTTGAAAAGGTATACAAACTTATCATCATTAACAATGAAAATAAAATTAACATTGTTATTGGTTTGCCAACTATTCTCTTTACCAACATAACACATCTCCCAATAAATTAAATATTGCTTTCAGCCGAAAGACCTTCTCTTGTATCTACCAAATTTATTAGAGTCCCATCAGAAAGAGTAGACATTCCTTCTACTACAATTAAATCATTCTCTTTAATCTCACCTGAAAGAGCTACAATGTTATCTATTTCAAAAAGTACTCTAACGGGTAACATTTGAACACTTTTACCTTCTAAATCAAGCTTAAATACAAAATTATTACCTTCTCTCTCAACAACAGCCTCTCTTGGAATCTTAATTACATCTCTAAAACGTTTAGTGATAAGTTTAATTTTAGAAAACATACCAATAATCAGTTTGTCTAAATTGCTACCAATAGGTGTAAGATATACCTCAATAGTGCGACTTTTAGAATCTAAAATAGGAGATATCTCTGAAACTCTAGCTTTAAACTTTTCATTAGGATAAGCTCCAACCTCAATAATAGCATCATTTCCAACTTTAATATTTGAAATGTATTTCTCAGACACATAAGTTAAAATTTGCTTTGCATCTATTCTTCCTACTACTGCTATGCTAGACTGAGGATTAACCGTTTCACCAATTTTTTTTCTAATATTTAAAATATATCCTGAGATTGGCGCTCTTACTGGACTTTTCAAATATACAGAACCGGGCCTTGAAGGATCGAGAGTTGCAACTATTTGTCCCTTTTGAACATAAGTCCCAAGCTTTATTTGCAAAGAGGTTATTTTACCCGCAGCATCTGGGAAAATATCTGCCTTAACTTTTGTATCTACATCTCCATTTAAAGACAAATAATCACTCAATATTCCCTTTTTGACTTTTATGGCAATTACTGGAAATCTATAAGAACTTTCCTTCTCCTTATTAATATTTTTGTCATCTAGCTTATTCTTACCCACACACGCAACTAAAATTAAAACTAAGCCTAAGGAGAAGAGTAAAAAATATTTTTTTAAATATAAGTTAATATTAAAAATCAAATTCATAAAAATACCTCTTAATGCTTCTTAATCTAATGAATTTATTAAATCCTTATATTCAAGTATAGAATTGGAATAATTTAATTTATCTTCAATGAATTTCAAATCGCTCTGCTTATAAACAAGCTCAATATCATTCAATTTAGAAAGATCCATGACACCGGAATTAAAAGCATTAAATGCCATTTGATAATTTTTATTAGCTAATTCTACATTAATTTTAGAAGCATCAAGAATCGCTTTATATCTTCTAATATCCTTTCTTTTTTGCACAATACTAGATTTTAAATTTCTAATTTTGCTCTCAATATTGTTTTGCAATATTTTTAGTTGGTAGTTGTTGTCTTGTATTTTTGTGAAACTTTTTGAAAATGGAAATATTTCAGTTAAACCATAATTCAAGCTAAAAGATGCCAAAAACCCACTTGAAAAACCTTTAGAATTTTCATGAAATGATCTGTAAGGAGAATAAGAAAACGACAACGAAAGAGTTGGCAAAAAAGTATCTAACCAAAGCGAACCAATAAGTTGCTCTGCCATTTTTAAGCGCATATTTAACTCTTTAATCTCTAATGATTCATTAAAATTTAACGCCTCATTAAATAAAGAAAAATCTATTGTCTCGTCTGGCAATTCTCCAATAATTTCAAAATCTTGATCCGGATCCAATCCTATTAATAATTTGAAAATTTCTTTTGATTTTTCAAAATTAATAATCTGACCATCTAAATCTGGTTGCGATTTTTTATGCTTAAGCTGTGCATCAAGAAAATCTATTTCTGATATTAGTCCATTGTTATAAGCAATTCTAGCTTGTTCAAATTTAAGTTTACTATTTTGTATTTGACTCTCAAAAACTTTCAATGTACTCTTTAGCGCTATTAATTTATTGTAAGATTTAAGAACATTTAGCTTAATATTACGAACAGCACTCTCCCTTTCTATTTTTGCATTTTCATACTCCAACATAATAAGTTCAATTCTCTTTAAAACAGAAGGTGACAAAGAAAGACTAATCGCAACTCCAAACCCCAAACCCCAATAATCTCTCTCAAGCTCGCTTAAAGCAGAAGGATTTCTGCTAAGTGTCGAGCTAAGGTTAACATTTGGAACAAAAGCATTCCATGCATTATTTTTATAAAGCTTTTTTATATTTTCCTTATATAAAGCATTTTTTGAATCCAAGCTGTTTTCTAAGGCCATATTTACAGCTTGTTCGGGTGATATTTGAATAATTTCAGCAAAAGAAAAAGGGACAATTACAAAGATCAAAAAAATTTTTTTAATTTGAAACCACCTTTATAATAAAAATTAAAAGTTTAAAAGTTTAAAACTTAATTAATATTTTCAATCTGTTTGATTAATTATTATAATACAATACAATTCTAAATATGAACATTTTCAAGATTTTCTTTATCTTAAATTATACTCTTATTTTTTTAATAAAAATTTACCAAAACACTTTTTCTAAAGTATTTGGACTACAATGTATATACAAACCTACTTGCTCAAAATATTCAATTGAATGCCTTAAAAAATACAATTTTCCAACAGCTTTAATATTAATGACGCTAAGAATAATAAGGTGTAATGCATTATTTAAAGGGGGAAATGATTTTATTCCTAAATACAATCCTATTTCAACATCTTTAAAAGAATTTCAAAAAAGATTAATCAAATAAAGCCTTATATTTTTCTGGAACCCACATTTTTACAATTTCTTTATTCTTTTCAACAAATTCAACTGCATTGCGATACTCATTGCCAGGCTCTTTATCATTTCTATCCATTAAAGGCAATATTAAATCATCATTCCAATAAAAATGATCAAAAACATAATATGCATCAATATCATCATTTTCAAGACCAAGTCTAACAAGAGTGTGCACACTCTCAATCCCCCCCATAATTAAATCAGGATCATCGAGAAACTTAATATCATACCTAGAAAAGGCCCAATGAGGTTTCCATAAAGGCACTAAAATCCACTCGTTTCTCTTTATTGAAGAATCTAAACTTGCAAGCATAACACTCTCACTTGAGGGAACTAATTCATACTCTTTACTTAATCCATAATAATTAAGTGCTTGTTCTGTAACAATCTGAGTTCCCGCACCAGCATCTATGCCAATCATCTTGTTCTTGAAATTAGCCCCTTTACCCTTAAGCTCACTAATACTAGAAATTGGAACATAACTTGGCACCACAAACCCCTGAATGGTTCCTTCATAATTTGCACCAAGATCAACAAATTTTGTTTTCAGTTTTTCGTAATAAAATTTATCAGCTGTAGGAACCCAAGAAGATACCGTACCATCTACTTTTCCAGACGCTAAATATTGATACATTACGGATGTGGTAACTGAAAATATTTCTGCATTGTAACCCATTTTTTCAAAAACAACCTTCAATACATTTGTAGCTGCTGTTTCCCCACCCCAATTTACATATCCAATTTTTACCGATTTTAAATTTTTTGAACTCTTTTTTTCATCACAAGACAAAAAAATAAGAAAAATACAAAATCCAATGAATAATTTATGTATAAAGTTCATAAAATATCCTCCATTTATTTATTATATATTTCTAAAAATCTTTTAAATTTATTTTCTCTCTTTCCTCCATAATGATCTGTATTCAAATAACTAAATTTAATAAAGATAGACTGCATAATCCTATCTAAAATAATAGCTATAATAACAACTGCTAATCCAGATATTAACCCTTCACCAAAATTTAATCTTTCTATAGAGTAAATCACAGTCCTACCCAAACCGGACGATCCAACCATTGCAGCAATTACTATCATAGATATCGCCATCATTATTGACTGATTAATACCTTCAATTATACTCTGAAGAGAAAGAGGAAGCTGAACCTGCAAAAGAATACGTAAATTACTACTGCCAAAAGACTTGGCCGCTTCTATTACTTCATCTGAGACTTGAACAATTCCCAACCTTGTATATCTAATAACAGGAGGCATAGCAAAAATTATTGTAGCAAAAATAGCAGAAGCTGTACCCATTCCAAAAAAAGGAATAGCGGGAATCAAATAAATAAATGGAGGCATAGCTTGCATTAAATCTAGAATAGGTTTTAAAAAAACATAAAATCTTGGGAAATATCCCCCAAAAATACCTATAGGAATTCCCAAAATAACAGAAACAAAAACAGAAACAAATATAATAGCGATTGTATCCATTGAAGCCTCCCAAAGATTAAAATACAAAATAAAAAAGAATCCGGGCAAAATCAAAAATATTAATCTTTTTTTCAAGAAAACAAAACTTAACAGGCATACAATCAAAATAAAAAGAATAGGATTAACAAAAAGAAATAAATCTTTTAAATTTTCATATAAAAAAATTATACTTTTAGAAAAACCTACCCCATCAGAAATTGAAAAATTATCAACCAAAAAATCAAAAAAATTATCTATTTTTAATATAAAAAAATCTTTACTCATAAATTCCTATCTTGACAATAAATCGGAAATTTCATTTAAATTAATATATCCGACAATACTTCCTCTTTCTTTTATTATTAAATAATCTTGCTTATTTAAATATTCAACAATTTTTTTTATTTCATCATTTAGCTCTAAATTTAAAGATATAAGATTATCATATCTTTTATTAAGAACTTTATTGTATAAACTAAAATTTTCATCTTGATATTTAATAACAACATTTAAATCATTATCACTACCGGAGTTTAAATCAAAATCATCTTTTAAAATATCTTTTATTTTTAAAATATTTAAAACAGGCAAATTTTTAATAAAATTAGATATAAAATCCGTACTAGGATTGGTTAAAATCTCCAAAGGTTTGCCAACTTGAATAATTTTTCCATCTCTCATAAAAGCAATTCTATGACCTAATTTAAAAGCTTCGATTAAATCGTGAGTAATAAACACAACTGTTTTTTTAAGCTTAGCTACCAACCTTAAAAGTTCTTCCTGCATTTCTCCTTTAATTAAAGGATCAAGTGCCGAAAAAGCTTCATCCATTAAAAGAATATCTGGATTAACCACCAATGCTCTTGCTATTCCAACTCTTTGTTTCATCCCTCCAGAAAGTTCATTAATATACTTATATTTTGAATCTTCAAGCCCCACAAGATTTAATACCTCAATAGCGCGCTCTTCCCTAATCTTCCTGGGAACATGCTTAACCTCAAGTCCATAAGTAACATTTCTCAATACATTCATATGAGGGAAAAGTCCAAAGTTTTGAAAAACCATTGCAAATTTATCTTTTCTTAAATTAGAAAGATCTTTTCGATTTATAGCATTCATTTCCATGTTATTTACCAAAATAGATCCTGAATCTATTTTGTAAATACCATTTAAGCATCGAACTAAAGTAGACTTGCCACAACCTGACATGCCCATAATAACTAAAATTTCATTTTCATAAACATTAAGATTAATATTGGCATTTGCAATAAAAATAGAAGATTCTTTGTAAATTTGCATTCTATCTTTGCCGCCTTCATAGTCTTTTATAGCTTGACTTATCTGCTTTTTGTCAACATAATAAGAAAATACTTTATAACAATCTTTAATTTTAACAGTAACCCTACTCAAAGCAAACTCCTCAATAAGCCTGCATTATACTTTATAACACATTATTATAAATTATACTAAAATTATTAAATTTTTGCCGATCCGCAATAAAAAACCAAAAGATCCCTTAAAGGATCTTTTGGTAATAATTTATACTAATTACATTAAAATTTTATCTAAGCAGTGACAAAACATATTGGGGAACTTGATTAGCTTGCGCAATCATTGCCATTGCAGATTGTGTTAAAATACTATTAGTTGTAGCTGCTACAACCTCATCTGTCATTGTAGCATCTTTTATTTGAGCATAAGATGCTTTAAGATTTTCAATAGCATACTCAGTACTATCCTTTATAGATTCAAGTCTATTTTGGAAAGCACCTAAATTTGCTCTTTGATCGCTTATCATTCTAATAGCATTTTCTATCTTAGCAAGTGATGTATTAGCATCAACTGTAGTTGTAACATTAACAGGAGAATTAACTCCACCTTGAGAAGGTGCTGTAGCAGGTGCTGGTTGTTGAGCTCCTTCCTGTTGAGCACCTTCTTGAACAGGTGTAGCCTGAGCAGTTTGAGCTCCCTCACCAGAAAACAGATTTGCAACATTAGCTGCATAAATATTTACAGCAATCGCCTCATCTTGATTTGCTCCCACGTGAACTCTTAAGGTCCAAGAAGCCTGAGATCCTGAAAGTGATGCTGGTGTGTTAATTTTTGCAGGTTGCATTCCAAGCTCTTCAGCTGTTTTTACATTTTGAGCAGCAGATTTGTTTGACAACATGTGCATTTGGTTATATTGAGCTTGATCAGCAATTCTATTAATTTCGTCTGTAAGTTGCTCTATTTCAATCTGTATAGAACCTCTGTCTGAGTCTGAATATGTGCCGTTACCTGATTGAACTGCTAATTCTTTCATTCTTACTAAAACTTTTTCTACTTCATTCAAATTCCCTTCTGTTGTCTGAATAAAATTGATAGCTTTTGAAGTGTTTCTAGAAGCTTGTGATAAACCTCTTATTTGAGCATTAATTTTACCAGAAACCCCCATACCAGCAGCATCATCAGAAGCTCGATTAATTCTGTACCCACTAGAAAGCTTCTCTTGAGTTTTACTAAGATTAGCAGCATTAATACCATTATTTCTTGAAGCATTAATAGCTGATGTATTATGATTTATAATCATATATCATTCCTCCATGATAAAGTTTAATTATTTATTTTCGGCAAATCCTTTCGCCTTTTAAAAAGAATAGCACAAAAAATTAAAAAAAAGAAACACAGATAGCAATAGCATTAAAAATAGCAGTAAAAATAATCATTTTATCTATTTCTTTGATTAAAATCAAAAGCCTTTAATGTATTTTCCTGATCTTTCATGCGCTTAACGGTAAAATCTAAGGTATTAAGCTCGCCTTCTACTTTTCTCTCTCTATCATCGTACTTCTTTTTATAATCTTCAACTTTATTTTTTTGATTAACAATTTTTAAGTCGTAATTTTTTATTTTATTATAAATAACTCCTCCAGAAGTCACAAGAGGCGACAAACAATCTCCTAGCATTTTGGCAATCCCATTATCATATACTCTGTCACCATTTAGGTCAAATAAAAAAAGTTCTCTAACATTATCGATGTTATTGCGAATTGATTCATCAAACTTTTTCTCATCAAGTCTCAAATATCTAGAAAGCCCACCAGAAGAAGAAATAGAATTAGTAAACACTCCCATCTGATTAATTATTGAAAAATTAGGATCACTAGTAACATAAGGCTTAAAAATTATTGATTCTAGTCTAGATTTAAGATTTTTTAATAAAAATTCAGATCTTAGAATGCCTAAATTTTTATAAGCCTCTTCTTTTTGAGACTCACTAAGATAAGTCAGTTCTTCAACTATATTAGACTTTTGATTATCAAATTGATCTTCATTGGAACTTACAATATTAATCTCAGCAAGAACTTCATTATAAGCGCCAATAAAATCTAAAAGAACTCTCTTAATCCCTTCATAATCGGGTTCAACTTTGGCCTCAACCACATCACTTGAAGCTTTTTTTAGACTTAATGTTACATTCGGAACTAAATCATTAATAACATTTGAATCCCTCTCAACATCTACTCCATCAAATTTAATTTTTGCATTCTCAGCAAAACTTTTAGCATTTATTGGCAAATGCCCATCTCTATTTTTTGGATCAAAAACTTCGACATTACTAATCACAATTACTTTATTATTTGCTTTATTTTCAATATTTATTTCTTCTAGATTAGAAAGAGCTCCAATATCAACTTCAACTTCCTCAAAGTTATTCGAAATATTTATTAAGGGAAGCTCTAAAGAACCTTCCTTGCTAGATATTTTAACCATATTCATTTGAATATATTTTTTTTCCAAAGGAGTTTTTAAATCAGATCCAAGGTCAACCACACTATCTTCACTGTCAACTTTTGCATCCTTAAATGTAGCTTCTCCGGGATTAAAAATAATTTTACTATCAGGCTCTTCCAAGCCTGTATCAAAATACTTAACTTCAAATTTAATTTTACTCCTAGATGTAATTTCAATATCTTCAGGAATTTCAATCGATATCTCTGAAAGTGGATTTAAAACAAGGTTATTATTTTCAAAAGCAAGCCTATTATTACTACTAGATTGATTTACAACAATATTTGAAAGAATCGGATTAAAATTGGTTTTCAGCTCACTTAAAATGCCAATTTGCTTGGCAAAAGACAATCCTTCCCCTTTGATAATAAGTTTATTATCTTTACCTTCCTTCAAGGATTCTAAAATAAAACGACTATTCCCGTTTTTATCACTTTTTACTATTTTTGCAGATAAAAAGCCCTTTCCCTTGTTATTAATATCCTTAACAAGTAAATCAATGTTACCATTACTTTTTACATTAATTTCTTTCTTGCCAACTAAAAATATATAATCACCCTCTGGAATTGTAATTTTTTTAGGATCAAAGTTTGAAGACAGAAACACATCAGCTGACGATATTTGATCAACAATTAACTTGTGAGTTTCATTCTTGGATCCATATCGAGTAGACAGAGTTAAAATTTCGCTATTGCTAGAATTTCCTGACATTAGATTAAAAGGACTGTTAAGTGATGTAATTTCTTTTGCAAGAGAATTTAAAGTAGAAATTTTCCTATTAATTGAAAGCCAAGCACTTTTTTCTTGCTCTAAAGATTTAAGTTTCTTAGAAGAAGAATCAATTTTGGCCTTATCGGGCTTCAGCATGGATTCACGAATTTCTTTAGTATTATATTTGCTCTCAAGTCCAGGAACAAAAAATCCTGACGCCATAATAATGCCCTCCAGAGCACATTATACCATTAATAAAATTGAAAATAAAACATAAGCTTCAAAACATCCAAAAGCTTTAAAATAAAAATTTTAAAAAGCAAAATCTTTTAAAAAGATTAATATTTATAGTAAAATAAATTAAAAGGAACATGAAAATGCCAAATTTTTGCTTATTCAACTCAAAATCCGTTTTAACTGGAAATGACAAACTGGATAATTCAGCAGTCCTAATTAAAGATAATAAAATTTTTGATATTGTTACATCTGACAGGCTTAAAAAAATGGATCTAGGAGAATACCAAATGATTGATACAAAAGGCAATTATATAACTCCTGGACTTTACGACAATCATATTCATGGATTTCACGGTTACGGTACAGATCAATGTTCAACAGAATCAATACTTAAAATGTCAGAGCATTTAGCACAATACGGTGTAGTAGGATTTTTACCAACTCTTTATCCAAGACCAATAGACGAAATGATTCAAACAATAAAAGCTTGCACAGCAGCAATTGGCAAAGAAAAGGGATCTAAGATTCTAGGGCTTCACCTTGAAGGGCCATTTTTCTCCCCTGAAAAAAGAGGCGCACACCCTGTTTCTTATCTTCACGAACCTAGTATTAAAGTTATGCAAAAACTAATAGACGCAGCTGGTGGAATATTTACAGGATCAAACGGTAAAAAAAAAACACACATAAGTACAATGACTGTTGCTCCTGAGCTTAAAGGCATGAGAGAGCTTGCAATATTTTGCCTTGAAAATAATATAAACCTTCAAGCAGGACACACAAACGCAAAATATGAAAATATGATCGAAGGATTTCAAGTTGGAATACTTCACACAACCCATTTTTTCAACGCAATGTCAAAGCTTGACCACAGAAATCCAAATGCAATAGGAGCGGTATTAATACACGGTGATGTTTCTTGTGAAATTATTGCAGATGGTCATCATATACACCCAAAATTAGTTTTAATGCTTAGAAAGCTTAAGGATATAAGTAAAATAGTGCTTGTAACTGATGGACTTACTCCGAATTTTCAAACTTCTGGAAAATTAATTGCAAACGGAGATGAAGTTTATATTGCAGAAGATGGATTATTCCACAGCGTAAAAAGCAACACAATAGCTGGATCAACACTTACAATGATACAAGGTCTTAAAAATTTAGTAGAATTCGGATACAGCTTAAGTGATGCTGTTCAAGCAAGCTCCTATAATCCAACAAGAATTCTCAATATTGATAACAAAGGGTTAATATGCCATGGATATGATGCAAACATCAATGTTTTAGATAAAGATTTTAACCTAAAATTAACAATGATAGAATCTAAAATAATTTTTAACAATCTCTAACTTTAAACCATTTTAAGGAGATCACAATGAGACTAATAATCAGACCTACGTATGAAGACATATCAAAGTGGGCAGCCAATCATGTAGCACAAAAAATTAAAGAATTTTCTCCAACAAAAGAAAAGCCGTTTGTCCTTGGACTTCCAACAGGCAGCTCTCCAATCGGCATGTACAAAAATTTAATTAAATTAAATAAAGATAAAAAAATTTCATTTCAAAATGTCATAACTTTCAACATGGATGAATACATAGGAATTGAAGAAAATCATCCTAAAAGTTACCATTCATTTATGTGGGAAAATTTTTTTTCTCACATTGATATTAAAAAAGAAAATATAAATATACTAAATGGAAATGCTTTAAATCTCAAAAAAGAATGTGAAGAGTATGAAAAAAAAATCAAATCTTTGGGGGGGATCATGCTTTTTGTAGGTGGAATCGGACCTGACGGTCACATTGCTTTTAACGAACCGGGCTCCTCTTTAACATCAAGAACAAGAATCAAAACTTTAACCCAAGATACAATCATTGCTAATTCAAGATTTTTTGAAGGCAATGTGGACAAAGTTCCCAAAAGTGCGCTAACTGTTGGAATTGGAACAATTTTGGATTCACAAGAAATTTTAATAATAGTAAATGGACATAACAAAGCAAGAGCATTAAAGCATGCTATTGAAAAAGGTGTTAATCATATGTGGACAATTAGCGCACTTCAATTGCATAAAAATGCAATCATAGTATCTGACAAAAATGCAACTTATGAATTAAAAGTAGGAACAGTAGAATACTTTAACGACATAGAAAAAGAAAATTTTAAAAATGACTTAAAATAAGTTACTTAACATTTTAAAATAAAAGCTAATTGTTAGCTTCATTATAAATTTTAGAAACTTCTTCCCAATTTAAAGCCTTTAAAAAGGCATCAACATATTCAATTCTTCTATTTTGATATTTAAGATAATAAGCATGCTCCCAAACATCAATACCCAAAATTGGCTTATAAGACATCATTATAGGACTATCCTGATTAGGCATTGAAATCACTTTAAGTCCACTGTCAGGACACAATACTAACCATGCCCAACCACTTCCAAAAATTTTCATCGCAGTATCTTTCAAGCTAGCCTTAAGAACATCTAGACCTCCAAAAGTTGTATTAACATCATTTGCAAACTTTTCTAAAAGATTATTCTTATTTCCTGGCTTTAAAGTTCTAAAATACAAAGTATGGTTCGAATAGCCCCCAGCATTATTCCTTATTGGAGTTTGAAATTCATTTGGAAAATCATGAATATTTTTCAATATGTCTGACACATCTTTTAAATGGCTTTTTCCCATTTTTTCCAAAATAGAATTCAAGTTCATTACAAAACCGTTATGATGCTTACTATGATGAATTTCCATAGTTTTAGCATCAATATAAGGCTCAACAGCATCATAATTATAACCAAGTTCTGGCAATTTAAACATAAAAACCTCCCGTTTTAACTTTTACCATGACAATTTTTATACTTCTTTCCACTTCCACAATAACAAGGCTCATTTCTACCTATTTTAGGGGAACTTCTAACCACTTGAACGTTAGAAACGTTTTTATTTTCATTAATAACAATTTCTGAAAGCTCTTTGTGGATTGAATTAAGATTTTTAGACTTCTTTACTGACTTAAAATCAGAAGGATTACTATCCAATTTTAACTGAAGAACTCGCCTTATGGTAGAAACTTTAATATCTTTAATAAGCTCGCTAAATATAGAAAACCCCTCTTCTTTGTACTCTGTAATTGGATTTTTATTAGCATAAGACCTTAGATAAACAGCCTCTCTTAAAGAGTCTAAATTTGCAAGATGCTCTTGGAATTTAAAATCAATATTTTTCAAATATTCATATCTTAAAAATCCATTAAAAAGATCTCTACCAATTAAATTTTCCTTCTCGTCTAAATTAGCCTTTGCTATTTGCATTAACTTAGCCTTTAAGTCGAGAGAATTAATATTTTCAATAGGGCCAAGACTTTCAAGCATATAGGCAAAAATTAAATTTACTTCATTTAAAAAAACATTTGAAACTGAGCCGCCTTTTGTCCCCTCAAGCAAAAAACTAAGATATTCTTCTAAAGCAATAAGAATACGATCCTTAATAGCTGTATCTTCAAGAATAGAATTTCTCTGGGCATAAATAAAATCTCTCTGCTTTGTAATAACATCGTCATACTCTAACAAATGTTTTCTAATTTCAAAATTTCTGTCTTCTACTCTTTTTTGGGCATTAATTAAAGATTTAGTTAAAAGAGAATGCGTAATAGGCTCTCCCGTTGCCATTCCAAGCTTGCCCATTAATGACCTTAGGTTGTCTCCAGCAAAAAGACGCATTAAATCATCTTCAAGCGAAACATAAAATCTTGAACGCCCAGGATCACCTTGTCTTCCGCTACGCCCACGAAGTTGATTGTCTATTCGCCTTGATTCGTGGCGTTCACTACCAATAACGTAAAGCCCCCCAAGACTTTTAACCTCATTATAATCTTTTAAATAATTTTCTCTTTCATTTTTAACAGCCTCTTGAAATTCTTCAAGGCTTACATTGGTTCCAATTTTTTTTCTAACCCTGTGTTCAATATTGCCTCCAAGTTTAATATCAGTACCACGACCAGCCATATTTGTTGCTATTGTAACTGCGTGTTTTGCTCCAGCTTCAGCAATAATAAATGCTTCTCGAGAATGATTTTTTGCATTAAGAACCTCATGCTTAATCCCTCTATCTTTAAACATAGCTGATAAAATCTCAGATTTTTCAATAGAAACAGTTCCCACTAAAACCGGTTGCCCCTTTTTGTAAGTTTTATAAACCTCATCTGTAATTGCATTAAACTTAAATTCTTCCGTATAATAAATAGTATCATCCTCATCTATTCGAGCTAACAATCTATTTGTTGGAACTACAACTACATCAAGATTATATATTTTATGAAACTCCTTAGCTTCTGTATCAGCTGTACCCGTCATGCCAGAAATTTTATCAAACATTCTAAATAGATTTTGAAAAGTAATGGTTGCCATGGTCTTATTTTCATTAGCAACTCTAACTCCTTCTTTAGCCTCAATAGCTTGATGAAGTCCATCAGAATATCTTCGCCCTGTTAAAACTCGACCAGTAAATTCATCTACAATCTCAACACCAGAATCACCAACAATATATTCTCTATTTTTTAAAAAAAGTAAATGCGCTTTCAAGGCTTGAGTCATATAATGAACATAATTAAAATTTGAATCGGTATACATAGACCCACTAATAATGCCTTTAGAGATTAAAAGCTGTTCAAGATTATTAAGTCCTTTGGCAGTAAAAGAAATTCTTTTGGATTTTTCATCAACAGTATAATCACCATCAAGATCATCTATTTCTAAAGGATAATCACCTGTTTTGGAATCCTTGGAACACTCTTTTAAAAAAGATACAAGAGAATTAACCTCAAGATAAGCATTGGTGTTGCCATCAGTAGGCCCCGAAATAATTAAAGGGGTTCTTGCCTCATCGATCAAAATAGAATCGATCTCATCAATAATACAATAATTGAACTTTCTTAAAGACTTTTCATTCAAGTCATAACGCATATTATCTCTTAAGTAATCAAATCCAAGTTCATTATTTGTAACATAAGTAATATCTTTGGCATATTGAGCCTTTCTTAGCTCATAATCCATATTAGATAGAACAACCCCCACACTGACACCCAAAAGATCAAAAACCGGCTTCATCCAATTGGAATCACGCTCAGCAAGGTAATCATTAACAGTAACAATGATAACCCCATCTCCTGTCAAACTATTCAAATAAGCTGCTTGAACTGATGAGAGGGTTTTTCCTTCTCCTGTTTTCATCTCTATTATTTTACCTTTGTGAAGAGCAAGTCCTGCAATGATTTGAACATCATAAGGCCTTTCTTTAAGACGCCTTCTAGCAGCTTCTCTAGAAAGAGTAAAAGCTCGCTCTAAAATATTTTCTAAAGAATTCCCCGATTTTAATTCATTTTTAAGCTTTTCAGTCTCTTTTGAAAAATCTTCATCTTTTAACAATAATGCCCAACGCTCAAGTTTATTAATATTTCTTAACGTTGGAAGATAATCTTTTAAATCTCTTTTACTTTTTGAGCCAATGGTTGTCTCAAGTACTGCTTTTAACATGGTAGGTATTAATTCTCCTAAATAATTGACTTAAAGTCATTTTAAATAATAATATAAAAATATGAAAAAGCACTATAAAACTTTTACATTCAGCTTATTTTTTGCAATTATATCATGTAACACTAAAACTTTAAACGAACTGGGAGAAGAACAATTCAAAATACCATTTGGAACACTTCCTGGCGCAATAATGCCTTTGGATGACAAATTTACAAATTCAAAATTTGATATCAAAACATACAATGGACTAGTATACATTGCAGAAATAAAAACAAATAAATTAATGATTTTTAACTCATACGGAAAACTAATACAAACTTATCAAAATGGAATATTTAAAACAAACCCCGATTTAAAAATAAAAAAAATAGATTTTGAAGGAATCCAAGCAATATATCCGCTAAAAGATTTTATTATTGTTGCAGATAAGCTAAATAATAAAAAATCAAAGTTCAATCAAAAAGAAAATATTGCCTACTTTATGAGAATACTAATATTAAACAAAAACTCGTCTGTAGAAGTTTTGGGCCAGGAAGGTTTAAACGGCACGCCATTTCCGCAAATTTACGATGTTAACGTTGATGAAAATGGAAACATTGCAATAATATCAATATATAGCGAAGGCTATATAGTATATTCTTATAATAAAGAATTTTCTCCGCTTTATAAAATTTACGTTAATAACAACCTACTAAATATGGTAGACAACCAAAATAAAAAATACAATATTTCAATAGACAAGGTTTTTTTTGAAGTTAACAAAAAAACTCTTTATGTAAAGATCACTTACTATGAAAACATTGGTGATAATGAAAACATAAACGATCTTGGAATTAAAATTAAAGATCAATATATCTATAAAATGAGTTTAAAAAAAAACAAAGAACTGGAAGTAATAAGTAAAATTGCTCTTCCTAAAAACTTATTAGATGATAAACAAGAAAGCTTTATCAACATTATAAAAATACAAAAAGATAAAATAATAGCATCTACTAATATGAAAAATTTATCTAATAATTTAATATGGAAATTAGACAACAAAGGTTTAATTAAAGACCAAATAGCTTTAATTGAGCCTTCGAATTTAATATTTCTCTCTGAAAGTTTATCTAAAGATGGAATACTTAGCATACTTTATGGCGGAAAAACTGGTGTTAGTGTTTACTGGTGGAACTTAAATACGTTATTAAAGCTATAATTATAAAAGGTTAAATTTGCAAATCTAATGAAAAAGATTGATTGCAATCAACAAATAGAAATTAAATACCAAAAAAAATTGAAAAAACATGTCATTATTGGAATAATCTTTGTTATAATTCTTTTATTTTTTAAATTTTTTTTAATTCCTAGAGTTCAAAATTACGAAAATAATAAAGACAATGTCAAAATGATAATAAGCTACAAGCAAGACAAAGGCAAATTATCCCTAAAAATAAACATAAAAACGAAAAAAATCTCTAACCTGGGAAAAGCTAAGCTAGATATTTACCTGGATAACAGATTAATTGAAAGCAATATGCTTTATATAAGCAATAAAAACTTTACAACATATGCTAATATAATCTATCAAAATGAAAGTTTATTAAGTATAATACTAAAAAGCACTGGTAATAATAATGTTTTTTATAGTAAAAGAATAAAAATTAGGGGATAAAATATGATGCAAATATACTTCATGTCTGTTTTGCTTAACATCTTAGGGGGAATAATACTTGCATTCCCAATATTAATAGAAAAAATAAAATTTTTGAAAATTTTTGAAGATTTTGTAAATTTAATAAACGATAACAAAAAGGTAAAAAACATTTTTGGATTATTATTTTTAATAACTAGTACACTTGAAATAATTAAACCCTACAAATTGCCAATAATTGGAAATTTAATTCCAGCTATAAGTTTATTTTTAATTGGATTTATCTTGTTTTTAAAACAAAAATTGCCTACAGAAGTTCAAAATAATAACAAATATGGCAAATTTCAATCAATACTTGAAAATAATCAACAGTTAATTGGCATTATATCAATCATTATAGGAATAATTCATTTTTTAGCAGCAGAAATACCTTTATTGTAAGATTACAAATATAATTCTTAAAGAATAAAACTATTAAAAAGCAACTTGACTTTGGCATAAGTATTCTATATCATTATTACAATTTAATATGATATGATTTTAATCACCTCTCAATAAAAATCATAAATGGTATAAAGGAAGAAGATATAATGCTATTTAGAATACATAAACGTTTAAAATTAATGGCAGTGCTTATGTTAATGCTGGGTTGCGCTTTTTTTAAAAAGCCACAACCTGTACAACAAGACGGCAAAATTGGAAAACCAATAAGCAATGAAAAATTGCCCTTAAACGATGGAAAATTACATTTACTATCAGGCAAAATTTTGAATAAAAAATTGCCAGTAGTAAATGAAAATCGTGACGTAACTTGGATAAAAACAAAGGCAATGACAATCTTAGATGAATATGGACAAGCAATGCCAGAATTTAAAAACAAATTTGGATATTCTTATATACTATCTCCTATAAAAATGAATGATGAATATAGTAGTTTCACATCACTATTAATACTTTTTGAAACAACTAAAAATGGAGACAAAGAATATGAAATTGAGGATATTAAACTTATCACAGCTGGTTCCAACCTAGAACTTAAAAATCCTCTTCTAGTTGTTGAAAATTCACAAGAAGAAGGATATGTTACTGCATATCCATTTGGAATCTTGATGGACGAAGAACTTAGAAAAGCTTTTCAATTAACATATCAAAATGGTCATTGGAATTATATGCTTGCAAATTTAACCGTTAAAAACAAGATTACTCAAAAAACTGAAATTTATAAAATTTCTCTTAATTCAAAATTAATTATTGACTTTATAAAAGAAGTATTAAAAGAAAATCCCATCTTAAAAGAAACAAATGGAGATTTATTTGAAGATATATAAATATAAACAAAAGGAAATATTGTATGATCATTAAAAAATTTATTTTAACTGTAATAATTATTTCTCTAGCTAAAAATATTTTTTCTCAAAACGAAATTAATATCTTCGAGAATGAAAATTATATTGTAAAAGAAAATATAAAAACAAAAATTAAAAAACTAAAACAAAGTTTTTTACTTGCATCTGTCGATATTGCCGTTAGTCAGCCTTACATGGAATTAGTAGATTTGAATGGAGCCCCAATAAAAGAACTCGTTGGGGTTAGCTATTCATTTATAAATGTATTTTCAAAAATTGGATCTTCTGCTATTATTTCGTTTGACCTATCAAACGAAGCTTCTAGGAAATATAAAATTACAAAATTAGAATTTTTAACTCCAGATAAAGGAAATTTTATTAATAATATAAGCATCCTCACTAGTGGAAAGCAACAATCAAAAAAAGAGCTTTCAAAAGACGCCTATTCATTTGGCACATTAAAACCCGAATCTCTCTCAAAAACAATTGCAGAATATTACAAGGATAACAATTGGCATTATATTTTAGCAAAAATAACAGTAGAAAATAATATAAATAAAGAAACTAAAAGATATGAAATTAGAATTAACCCTAAAATATATAACGATTTCCAAAAAAAATTGAGATTACATTTTAAAAGCAACCAAATAAAAAAATTCCCAATACCCATCATAAAATAAATCACAAATTAATAGAAAAAAAGATTTTTACTTCTCTAAGAAAGCTAAATATATGATAATAAAACAATGATCAGCAACAAAACAATAATAATAAATTTAAATAATTTAGAGCATAACTTAAATTTAATTAAAAATAAAATTGGTGAAAAAGAAATAGTGGCTACCTTAAAAGCCGACGCATATGGCCACGGACTTATTAATATCTTTAAATTTTTAAAATCAAAAAAAATAAATTATTTTGGACTTTCCAATATTGAAGATGCCAAAAAACTTAAAAAAATTGATAAAAGTATAAAAATATTGATGTATATTAAAGTGGATAAAAAAGAAATTAAAAATTTGATTAAACTTGAATTATTACCATTTGTTGCTGATTTTGAATATCTATTTTTAATAGAAAAAGAATGTGCATTACAAAAAAAGAAAATAAAAGTTCACTTAAAAATTGATATTGGTATGAATAGATATGGAATAAAAATAGATAGTGCCCTTGAAATAGCCACATATATTCAAAATTCAAAATTTCTAGAACTAGAAGGAGTCTGCTCACACCTCCCAACAACAGAAAACTTTAAAACCACACAAAAACAAATAGAACAATTCTTATTCTTTTTGGAAACACTTAAACAAAAAAACATAAATCCAAAATTTGTTCATATTTCTAATTCAGGCCATATTCTCAACTACAAATTAAACCCACAATTTAATATGGTAAGACCAGGCCTTATTCTTTACGGTTATTCCCCATTTCCAAAAAACAAAAAAACTATTCTAAATTTTAAACCCGTATTAAATTTATTTTCAAAAGTAATATTTATTCAAAATGTAAAAAAGGGTGAAAAAATTTCATATTCGGGTATATTTCAAGCCAAAAAGGATATGAAAGTGGGCATTATTCCAATTGGATATTTTGATGGAATACCTCAAAATATAAATAATAATTTTTATTTTCTAATAAACAACAAAAAATGTAAAATAAGAGGAAAAGTTTGCATGAATATAACAATAGTAGAAATCCCCAAAGACTTAAAAGTTAAAACGGGTTCAAAAGTAGAAATTGTATCAGAAAAATTAAGTATAGATAAAATGAGTAAGTTTTCTAAAAGAAGTAATTATGAATTACTATGTAATATAGGAAAATATGAGAACAAAAAATACTTAGATTAAAGTACCTAAAGAGTCAAATTTTTGAAAATCTATTAAATTGCCCCTAGCATCATAAATCCACTTATAAATTGAAAATCCCCCAACATCATCTCTTAATCTTAAATCCGGACCATGATTTGACTGTTTTGATATTTTTCCAAATTTATTGTACTCATATTTATAAACACTAACTCCATGAATATCGTCCTGCAATTGTCCTAAGCTGCCAAAATTTTTTTGGGAAATAAGCCTATTTTGTTTATCATATTCATATAAATATTCAAAAACAAAATTACAATCAGCAACCAAAACCCCATCCTTAGAAAAATTTTTCTTTGAAATCATATTGCCATTAGAATCGTAACTAAATTTATACTTTGAAACTCCTTCAAAATTATCTATTGGATTAACAAAATCCCCACCAAAATGTTCTTGAGCAATCAAAAATCCTTCTTTGTCGTAAGAGTACCTGTAAATCATCACACCTTTAACATCAGCTATTAAGTTAAAATTTTTATCAAAAAAAATATTTTCTATTAGATAAAAGTTATCATCATATTTATAACTATAAATAGCAATTCCTTTGAAATTATCCATTATTTCATACTTTTCCTCATAAACAGTTGGAATATCTCTATTATAGTTTTTATTAATTTTATTACTATAGTTTATTATCCTTTTTTCATTATTTTGAATATAAAGAATGGTTTTCTTCATGGCATAACCGTTTTGACTGATTGTTAAATTATTATTATTGTCATAATTATATTCTTTATAATAACAATCTTTGTCTTTAAAATAATATTCATAACGATAGATTGCTACATTATTTTCATCAGGAGTTAAGTTATTATTAATATCATAATTTAAAATCTCAATAACTTTTCCATCAACATCATAATGATATATTTTAGTAGCTACTGAGAATGGATTTGAAGCAACGTAAGCTGAATTATCAAGAAATTCCTCTTTAATAAGATTATGATTAGCATCATAAGTCAATCTAAACCCACAAGTACCATTTTTTGATCTTACAATGTAACCATTCTCATCGTAATACAAAACCGTTTTAACAAATTTGCCATGATCATAAGTAATCTTTGTAAAATACACATTATTTAAATCTTTAATTTGAATTCCTGACTCATTAAATCTGTAAACACTAAACTCTCTCTCATTATCGTATAAAAAATGATAATAAGAAACGTCATATCTATCCCTAACCATTTCATTGGATCTATTGTAATTAAAAATATTTTTAATCCTGCCATCACTCATGTACTCTATATGTTCAATGTAAACACCATTGTTATTTTTAAAAGCAAGTCCCCTATTTAAAAATATGCGCCTTTCACTGTGCCTGGATCTTTCTATTTTAATTTGGTTTGCATTAAAAAAAGAAGGCATTAAAATGCTAAGCTTACCAATATAATCAACTAAAATAAGATTATTATTGCGATCATAAGTAAATTTGTATCCATACTCTTCCTCAGACTCTTCTTTTGTAATCTCATATTTACCTACTATGTTGTAATTAACAGAATAATCTGCAAACCTATAGTAAACTTCTTTTGAAAAAAGAGAAGCACTGACAAAAAATATTATAAATAACATGAATAAATTCCTTGATAAATCAACTTTATTTTGATAGATTTTATTATACAATAAAAATCCATCAAAAGGAGCTTTAAAATGGCAAAAATTTCTAAAAACGCGCAAAGAATGGGTTCAAAAGAACTAATAAGTCGATGGGGGGGAAAAATTGTAATGAAATCAAAATTTGAAAATGGAAAAATAAAACATTATGCAGAATGTCAAACTTCAAAAAATACAGCAAGAAAGCCAAGGGATTTATTTTAACAAATAAATCCACTTACTTATAAACACTATTTTTTTTGTATTCTATCCCCAAATTTGACCCATGCTTCGTCTTGTTCCTGTTTTGTATAGTTCTTATTTACTGCCTGCTTAGGCGTTGTGCCTTTTTTGGGAAAAGAATTTCTAACTTGTGCTTTTATTTCCTCTCTTTGTCTTCTAATTTTTTCCAATTGTCTTTTAACTCTTTCGTTTGAATCAAAAAGACCACTTCCACTTCTATTCAAACCAGCTCTAAAATCCAATCTGGATAAAGCCTCTTTATAACTTTGATGCTTACCTGTCAAAAACAAAACAATTCTTTTAAACAAACTCAAATCTTTATAAGCAGCATTCAAAAGTGAATACAAATCAAGTTTATATATTTTATATAAAGGTAGCAACTCATTACTATTCTTAAAATATTTCGCTGCTTCAACTTTAATTAAATCTTTAATATGAACTTGAACACTTTGTGTTTTATAAATTCTTCTGTAATGAGAAACAATAAGGTCAAGAAATTTGACTTTATTTTTTAAACAATACTCGTTCATAATATACCGAGATACTACTAATCTATTGATAACTTCTTCTAAACCTTCTTCTGTGAAAATAGAAGAAGGATCATCTCCAAAACTAAGAATTTTAAATATCTTAACTCTCAATTCACTATTAAGAAATTGTAAAACCTTTTCATATTCTTCTAGAAAAAATTCATATGCAAAAGGTTTGTACAAATAAAAATTTTCTTTTACTTGAAATATTTTTGGCAAAATATCATGAATTTTAGATTCAAAGAAGTACGTATTAGCAACTAATAAAAAATTTTCAGGATCGTTTAGACCTTCAGAATAAACTTTTAGAATACTAAAAAACTCTCCTGTATCAATTGGACCTTTCTTAAACTCCAAAGTCTTTTCAATTGCTTTTAAAGATTCATCAATTTTAATAGCTTCTACAGCCTTAAGCTCTTCTAAGTCTTTTTCATTTTTAATAAAAAGATTAAGAAAATCCAAAAAAACAAAATAATTTTTTGAAAAAGTGATTCCTTTCTTGCCAAGAACTTCATCCTTAATTTCAATAATGCCAGAGAGAATCTTAGAAATAGCGCCAATAACATTCTTACCTTCTTCTAAAGCCCTTTCATAATCACCAAGCTTTAATCCTTTTACTCTAACGAAAACATCTTTTACAATATTATTAGAAGCAATATTAAAAAATATCTTTTTAACAAACTCAATAAAATATAAAGCCCTGCTCGATGGAATTATTAATGATTTCCAAACCAATATTTCTTTCAGTTGTGATTTTATTTCAAAAAATTTGTAGTTAATATCTGAATCTGCAATAGCTATAAATTCATTTCGAAAAACCAATAAACTAGATTCTATATTCTTAACAGTAAGCAGAGAACTAAAAAGCTCTATTCCTATATAAGTTTTCAAAAATAAATCGTCAATAGAATAATAATAAAAATCATAACTAGCTTCATCGGTCAAAATTATGCTATCTGGCAAAAATTCTCCATCCGTTGCTATTTTATTAGTAATTATTCCTCTTTTAACTTCATAAAGTTTGCGAAATAAAAAATCAAGCTCCCCTTTTAAACCTCGTATTTTTACAGAATGCTCTTCTATAAAAGAAGAGTAATCTATGGCATCCTTTTTATAAGACAAAATCGTTTTCAAAATTGATTTTTGGGTATCAGAAGATATTCCTAATTGAGAAATTAAAATATCTACTTCTTTGCTACTCATATAAAAAATTTCTGGTAATTTTTTCATATTGTTCCCTTATATTACATTAAAATAATAAAGCATATTACATAAAAATATATTAAACAAGCTAAAATTAAGATTACATAATCAATAAAAGTTAAACAGCATTAAATTATACAAAATATATAAAAGCAGAAAAATTAAAGAAATACCTCTACTAAAAACTCCTTTAAATTTAACCACTAAGAATAAAACTAAAGTTATAAACACCATTATACTAAAATCTAAAATATAAATATCTTTCAATAAGATAGGACTGAAAAAACTACTACTAGCTAAAATAAATCCAATATTAAAAATATTGCTACCAATAATATTCCCAAATGCAATGTCTGATTCTTTTTTAATTATTGCAAAAAGAGATACAACAAGCTCGGGAACACTTGTTCCAAAAGCCACAACTATAATCCCAATCAACTTTTCACTAACATTAAAAACATTATTAGCAATATAAAGAGCCCCATCCACTAATAATTTCGACCCCAAATAAAGAAAATACATACTAATAAAAAAGCTTAACGTATTTAAAAATATGAAATTTAAACTCTGATTTAAATTGTTTGCACCTTCATGAAAAGAATTTTCAAAGCCAGCATGCGCTTTTTCTTCTTTATAAAAAAAGAACAGATAGGATAAAAACAAAATTAAAATACTCAATGAGCTGAAACGATTATAAGGTGTTGCAAAAAAAGAGTAAGATCTAAAATCAAATGAAAGCAACAAAAGAAGAAACATTAATAAAAACAAAAACATAAAAGAAAGTTTAAGTCTTTTATAATCTGCCTTAATTCTTAAAAAGAATCCTGCTAAAGGCAGAGCAAGTAACATATTAATAATATTACTGCCAATCACATTAGAAACAACAATTTCATTTTTACCCTTAAAAGCCGCCACTAAACTTGTAAAAAGCTCTGGAGCACTTGTTGAAAAAGATACTATTGTAACTCCTATTAAAAGTGTTGGAACTTTTAAATAATTAGCAATGCCAACTGAACTTTTTAAAAGTAAATCACCACCAAGATACAATAAAAAAATACCAAATCCTACATAAAAAAATTGAATTAAATGTTCCAAATAAATCTCCTTTACAAGAAACAGTATTTAAAAAAAATCTAAATATTCTTTTAAACTACCTTTAACCATATAATAAACATTAGATGCGTTCCAAAGACTAAAGCCACTACTCAATGACTCTTTGACCCCTTTAAGCTGAAACTTTAAATACTTCAAATAAATCTCGTCATCCACAAACTTTTCTTTTCCCAACAAAAAAGCTTGTACATAAGGTCTAATGACAACCCCATCTAAAGAAAACATAAATGCTCTATCGCTTCCCTCTTTATAAATTCTATAAGCTCTTTTTGTATAATAAGAATTGCTCGACAAAAAATCATTAGTATAATGTGAAGGATAAAACATAGGGGATATAACGTCAACATAATCTGATAACATTGCAATATTTTGCCCAATACTATTAGTAGGAAACCAACCATTGTACCCATAAATATCAACAGAAATAGGAATATGAAGCTGTTCTCTTGCCATAATCAAAAAAGATTCAAGAGCATCAACGGGTTGCATCTCATACTTATTTATTCTTGAAGTTGCAAGAGATACAGGACCATCTGATGGGAATCTAATATAATCGAATTGTATTTCATTAACTCCAAAAGATTGTATTTCTTTTGCAATAGAAATGTTGTACTCCCAAGTAGAAGGAGAAAAAATATCTACCCAATGCTCTACTTGCACATGTTTTACAAGACCGTTAGAATCAACGTTTTTAATAAAATGGGCCCAAGGTTTATTGGTCCTTTTATTCCAAAGAGCATGCTTAAAATTGTCATAATGATACAATTTTGCATCTTTAAATACAACACATCTAGCAATAACATAAATTCCAAGTTCTCTAGCTTTTTTAAGGATATAAGAAACATCAATCAAGTTTTTAGAAGATCCCAACTTATTGGGCAAAGAAAGTTTACTAGAATAAGTTAAATTACCATTATCATCTTTAAAATCAATTACAACAGCGTTCATACCTGAATCTTTAATAAATTTAAATCTTTTATC
Organism: Borreliella valaisiana VS116; assembly: GCF_000170955.2. Lineage (NCBI taxonomy): Bacteria > Pseudomonadati > Spirochaetota > Spirochaetia > Spirochaetales > Borreliaceae > Borreliella > Borreliella valaisiana. Next base: position 167,388 of record NZ_ABCY02000001.1, read on the forward strand.
AACTGCCTTGTTATTACGCAATGTATATGCTGTTAAATAAATAGACCCTTTATTTTTAGCAAGCTGCATCCTTTGTGATTTTTCAAAAAAATCTTGATCTTGTAAAGATAATTTTCCAATAAATACCCATTGCCCATTAAAATAAGAATAAAAATGATTGTCATACGTTCTCACCAAAATTTTTTCCATATTCTTGCTAGACAAATCTAAAATACGTATTATTTGTTTTTTAAAAGGAAAAGAAATTTTTTTCATAAATCCACTTTTTTGACTAATTAAAAAAATATCTCCATAAACTCCAGAAGAAAAATATAAATTATTTATATCTTCTTTTGAAAATTCAACAGCACTAATAATGTCGTAATACCCTGCACCTAAATAAATTTGTGGAATCAAACTATTTAAATTTTTAAAACTAACAGCTCCATTAACACTAATATAAATGCCATGAATCGCAGTTCCAATAGCAATACGCTTATACTCTCCTTGAGAAAAGGCACTTGATGTAATATATGCACTACTGTTAAATTTGTTAATTCCCACTAATTTTCTAAAATTTTTTGAATAATCATAAGAAACGTATAGATTATTGCTTGTAGTCAACAATGAATTTGAAGAATAAACATCTTCATAAATAGAAGTAATTCGACTAGGAGCAGGCTTATGAAAAGGGTAAATCCACCTGGAATCTATCCCGTTAACTTGAACTTTAGTTATTTTTCCATTAATGTTTTTACTCAAAAATCCTTTATGGACAAAAAATAAACTATATTTTTTAAAAAATTCTTCATCAGTTAATGCATATGTACTAAAAACTTTAAAAACAAAAAAGGAGAAAATAACTATCCAATAGATAAAAATTTTCATATACATTAATATATGATACTTGCAAATCAAAAAATATTAAATAATAATGATTTTTATTTGAAAAATTGAATCTCAATTAAATTCAAAAATGTTGAAATTTTATAACATAATTTCCTCTTAAAAATCTTAAGCTCTGCCATAAAGCCTTGTAATAAAACTTATATTTTTACTCAAAGTAGTATCTAAATCACTTTCTAATAATCTAAAAATCCAACTATTTAAAGTGCTTTTTGGGGGTTTTGTCCTAAATTCATCTCTTACTCCTAAATTAATATAATCTTGCATTGGTACTATTACATTGTCAGAAACACTGCTCATAACACTTCTTATCATGTCCCAAACAACAAAATCTTCATTTGTATTTAAATAATCAAAAATATACTTTTTATGCAAATCATCTAAAGAGTCAACAAATTCTCGTATTGTATCATTATCATTAATTCCTGTGTAAACTATACAATTTTTAATATAATTATGAGGAAGATTCTGATTGCTCGAATCAAAATCAAAGGCAAACTTCATTATTCTCATTCCTGGAAAATTAAAAAAATCTCTTAGTCTTGAAACATCTTCAAGATCATCTTCAAAATCTTCAACCCAAATTTTTAAATCTTTAATTTCACTTAAAATAAAATTAAAAAAATCTCGTCCCGGTGACTTTACCCACAATCCATTAAAAGCATAAACCTCACCAACACTAACTTCCCAAGTAGAAACAAAACCTCTAAAATGATCAATTTTAATTACATCTACATACTTTCTTAAAATCCCGATCCTTTTTACCCACCATTCATACTTAACTTTCTTTAAAACATTCCAGCTATAAGCTGGATTATCCCAAGCTTGCTCTTGTTCTAAAAAATAATTTGGAGAAATTCCTGCAACCTTATCTTTGCTTGCATCAAATCTCAACTTAAAATATTTTTGATGTGCCCAAACATCAGCAGAATCATACGCTATAAAAAGAGGTACGTTCATAACTAGCTCAATTCCCTTATCATTTGCATAGCGTTTTAAAGCTTGAAACTGTGAAAAAAAGAAATATTGCAATACCTCTTGTATTTTAATCTCTTTTGAAAGAATATTTCTCAATTTAAATAAGTCTTTTTCATTTCTTTTAAGAATTCCTCTATTAAAAAGCACATTAAAAGCATCCTTTGATTCTTTTAAAAAATATTCTTTAAATGCAACAAAACTTGCAAAATCTAAAAGCCAATAAGAAGACTTTTTTTTAAATTTTTCAAAACTTCTAACCTCATCAACCGAAGCTCTATTAATAAAATTTAAAGCAGCTTCTTTAAGAAATTTATCTTTAAAGCTTAATTTTTTTAAATCAGAGTATCTAGTTTCATTTTCCTTTAAAAGATTCAAATCCGAATCTATAAATTTGTCAAGGGCTTCTAGATCAATATAATAAACATTGCCAGCAAAAGCCGAAAAAATTGAATAAGGAGGGGATCTTGTAAAATCAATAGGAGAATAAGCAAACATTTGCCAATAACTTTGCGAAGATGCAAACAAAAAATCTATAAATTTATAAGCTCCCTTGCCCAAATCTCCAATGCCATATTTAGATGGCAAAGAGCTTATGTTAAGCAAAATACCGCTTTTTCTTTTTAAATTTAAATTAATCCTTATTTTTTTATTTTTCATATAAAACCTCTATTAATTAATAATTTAAAACAATTGCTCGCTGTGCTATAAATTATAATCAATATCAGATAAGAACAAAATATAAAATAGCAATTTTAAGAAAAATTTATAAATTAAATACTTTTATGATAGAATCTATTAATGGGTACCAAAGCAGCTATGCCATTGTTGCTATTATTTTTAGTTCAAAACTTAGCTTTGTCTTCTGAAATGTTTGCATTTAAATACATTAAAGGTGCAAAGTTTAGATTAGAAGGTACAGATAATCAAGAAATACATTTCAACGGTCATTATAATTCAAATTCTACAACCAATATTCAAATTTCAAGCGAAATAAAAGACACACAAGAAAACTTTGCAAAAATTAAAGCTTTTTTTAGAATCTTAAAAAGAGAAAATATTAATGAACCTTACCTATTAAATGAAGAATTTGAAGAAACCTTCAGCGTAAATAAGCAAGGGGAATATATAATAGGAGCAAATCAAAAAAGACCCTCTGTTAGAGGCATTCCAAGATTTCCAAAAACACCTATCAAAATAAATGAAAAATGGACATATCCTGCAGAAGAATATATAGAAGCGTCAAAAATAGATAGAAGTATAAAAGATTTCGTTGTAAAATTTAATGTTAACTACGAATATAAAGGAAAAGAAGAGCATAACGGTAAACATTACCACATAATTTTCTCAAATTATGAATCACAATACAATATAAAAAACATCTCTTTCTATCAAAAAGTAAACCAAAAAATTTATTTTGATAATGAAATTGGCAATACATATAAATACAACGATGAATATACATTTGAAATAACACAGAACAACAACCAACATTTTAAAATGATTGGAAACTCCTTTGGAAGAGTAGTTTCAATTGAACTTCCAAATGATAATTTCATTGAAACTGAAGTTGAACATTACCTCCAAGAAAAACAAATAAAATCTATTAACGTTGAAAAAAATAATAAGGGAATTAATTTAAGTTTTGATATTGAATTTTATCCTGACTCATTCCAAATACTGCAAAAAGAATATAAAAAACTTGACATTATAGCCGAGCTTCTTGAAAAATTTAAAAAAAATAACCTGCTAATAGAAGGACATACTGAACACTTTGGATTGGAAGAAGAGATGCACGAACTCTCTGAAAAAAGGGCTCGTGCAATTGGAAATTATTTGATAAAAATGAGAGTAAAAAACAAAGACCAAATACTATTTAAAGGATGGGGATCTAAAAAACCAAAATATCCTAAATCGTCCCCATTAAAGGCTAAAAATAGACGAGTAGAAATTACAATATTAAATAACTAGCTTAAGATGTATCATCTTCTGCTCTTTTTTTCTTTTTTTGTCTGACAACTAATACATAAAAAAGCATAAGGAATTGCCAAAAGTCTCTCCCTAGCAATCTCTTTTTCACAAGCCAAGCACTTGCCATAAGAATTTTGAGAAATTCTATAAAGAGCTTGATTTATTAAATTCAACTTTTTCTTTTCAACAAAACCCAACGCTTCAAGATTATTTCCATCCATATTATCAAAAGCAATATCAACAACATCCTTTGGATACATATCATTATTAATTATTTCCTTTTTGCTATTTTCTACAGACTTAATAGAATCCAATATCTCCTTTTTTTCAGCAGAAAGAAATTTTTTTATTTCTTCAATAAATTCATATTCAGAACTAGCTTTTTGCATGATACCTCCCTATAAATTACATTTTTAAAAAACTCCGTGTAATTATATACACAATTTTTTATAATGTAAACAAAAAATAATGCTTTTATTTCTTAAAAAGAATAATTGAAATGATATGTTTAATCATGTAAAATTTATCCTATTAGAGAAAAATATGGAGGTTGTCTTGAATATTAAAGAAGAAGCTATTGAAACTGAAGGAATTGTAAAAGAATCTCTTCCAAATACCATGTTTAGAGTAGAACTTAAAAACAAGCACATTGTACTTGCCCATCTATCTGGCAAAATGCGAAAACATTTCATAAAAATAGTTCCTGGAGATAAAGTAAAAGTTGAACTATCCCCTTATGATCTTACAAAAGGTAGAATAGTATACAGAGAAAAATAAAATTAAACCCTTTTAAAAAATTTTAAAATATTATAAATATTTACTTTTTAGATTAAATTGTCTTTCAAAGACACAACAAAGTTCTTGTGAATCCAGCCTTGAAGTCCATAACTTGTTTCAATAAGAACAAAATCGTCTTTGCTGTCAAGGATATAAACACTTGCATTCCCCTTTAAAAATCTCCAACTCCTTGAAAAGTTGTCAGGAACTTTATAAAGAGAGACTAAATCACCTTTAATTATTCCTACCTCAGATTGTTGCTCAGAATAAAAATAATATGTTTCAAACATAGTAAAACAAACAGCAGAAAAAAGCAAAAATATAATTATTTTTTTTAAATTTTTTGCTAAAAATCTATAAGAGATAGATACCACTAAAAAATTTATCAAAAATAAGCTAATAATAAAAAATATATTAGAAAAAATAAAACTATTGTTACGAATACTGTCTGTAACTCCATTTTTAGCTTCAATCAAATCAATAACCTTATAGGGGGCTTCATTATTTGGAGAAGCCAAAAATGCTTTATAAGCTGAATAAATAGCATCAAAATCTCTATCCATTTTACTCAAAACAAGAGCTCTGTTTAACCAAAGTCCTGAATAATTTGGATATTTTTTAAGAATATTATCAATCTTAATAAGTGCAGCATCATAATTTTTAGTATTATAATTTTCAATCAAATCATTTATATTTTTTTCTGACAATAGACCATCATTTACAGCATTTAAACTAATGCCAACAGCCAATATTAAAATAACTAGCCCAAAACTTGATGCTGCAAAAAATTTTTTATAGCTAATTAAAATAGCTAAAGATAATAAAAATCCTGGAATCAAAAGTAAATAATAGTATGAAACAAAAAATAAAAAAGTTTTATTTTTGTAATTCAAAATATCAGCATAAGATAACAGTTTAAAATCAGAATCCACATTATTTTGCATTTTGTTTATACTATTAAACTCTCCTGAATATTCATACTTCAATTTCTTTCCTTTAAGGGTATAAACTGTCCCATCAGCGGGATCTAAATAATTAAAATCACCAATATTTAAAAATACGCTACCTTTAGTGCCGGGCTTAACTGTATAAATTTGAGAAATACTACCCTTGTAACCACTTTTAGAGGGTTTAAAACTATAATTTTTCTTTTTATTAAGAATCTTAGAATTATAAGTTTCAATCTCTGGAAAGTAAAAATGTGGAAAATTCCCTTGACCTGTAATTTTTATTAAAATAGTAAATATATCTTGCTCAATTGTAGAATAAGTTGGAGTTTCATAATCAATTCTAAAAGTTCCCACTGCTAAAGATTTAACCTCTTTGGGAATCGGTTTAACTTTTAATAAAAGCTCGGGGGTTTTCCTAACAAGACCAGAATCAATATTAAAAGAAAAACTAGGAATCAAAACATTTTTTGAGTCTTTAAGAGGAGTTAGTATAAAGTTATAAAAAGGTACATCTAAAATTTCTTTATTATTAAAAGTTCTATATTTAATATCCCCAAATATAGGCATCTTTTCAATCATTGCATCCTTAATAGCAGGCAAAAATCCAGACATTTCATTAGAATTGCCATCTGAAAGCCAATTTGAACGCAAAACAAGTCCAATACTTTGATATTCATAAACCTCTTTTTTATCAAGATCCCAATATAAATCAACCGGCAAACCAAAAGAATTTATTTCATCAGCCCTTAGAACACCAACTTCTACCTCTGAAGATAAATAGAAATCACCTTTATAAATTACTTTTAATGGGGGAATCTTAACAAATCCTAGATCCTCAAAAAGATATTCAACTTTAATCTCAACAAAAGAAAAGTTATTATTATCCGCTGTTCTAGATATTGATAAAACATTAGAATGGGATTGAACTTCTTTATTGATTTCAACTTTTAGCAAATTTATATCAATATCTTGCAAAGGATTGTTAAGCCTTACAATCTGAATAAATTTGTCACCCTTTAAAACTTTAATATTTTGAATAAAATCAATACCCGTAAGAGAATAAAGTCTTGTGATTGAAAAAAAATAAATAAAAAATACTACCAATCTTCTTTTGGAACAACCAGGCTCTTGTCTATTTTTCTCAACCATACAACCCTCTCAAGATTTTCAATATACCTTAAAAAATTTTCATTGCTTTCAACAAAATTTTTACTTTTTTCTACACTTAAAGAATTCAAACTATCACGAACTGTCCGTTTTTTTATTATTGCAAGTTCAAGATTATATTTAGCATTATAACTGCCAGGATTAATTTTCAAAGCCTCCTTAAAAGCTATTTCAGCCTTATGATAAAGTCCTTGATTATAGTATATTATCCCCTCGTTATAATTTACACTAAAATTTAAAAAAATATCATTGGTTTTCTTTGCATAAGAGAATATTCTAAGAGAACTTTCATACTCTCCCAAAGAATAGTATACAATACCGAGATTGTAATATCCCCAAGCAGAATATTTTTTGTCCTCCACAAGATTGTAATAATTTGAAATTGCATTTTGATAATTTCCTCTAACATATTCATAATTGCCAATAGCCATTAAAGACATAGACTTAACATTTGAACAAGACAAAAAACCCAAACATAAAAAGCAAGCATATAAAACCACTAAAAAGTTTCGTCCCACTTTATCATCCTGACAAATAAATACATAAAAATAAACAACAACGAAATAACCAAAAAAATTTTATACCTTGATACATCAACTAGTATAATATCATTTGACGTTCTTCTTATTATACCATTTCTTATATCATTGACAACAAAGTTAATCCCTTTCAAATACAAGTTATAATATGATCCTTTAAGAGAAGAGGCAAGAAGAAGTAAATTTTCTTCATTTATCACAGTTTTAACAAGATTTCCACTTTCATCTTTAACATTTGATTTATAATCAAATAAAACGGGATTACTCCCTCCAATTCCAACAACAAAACTTTCTAACTTCAAATTACTGACAAATTTAGAAAACCTATAATAATTATTTTCTCCCCAATCATCACCATCTGTCAAAATAACTAAAAAATTATAATAAGAGTCGTCCTGTATACTAGAGACTACACTAAAAACAGCATCTCCTAAAAAACTCCCAGGAGAGCTTATTAAATCAGGCTCTATATAATTTAACATCTTGTTTAAACTGTTTTTATCCTTAGAAAAAGGCAAAACCAATATAGGCTTACCTTTAAAAATAGTAAGAGAATATTCTGCACTCTCAAAATTGCTTAAAATTAAGCTAATCATATTTTTAGCACTCTCAAGTCTATTAATAATTTTACCTTCATCCACACTTAACATGCTACGAGAAATATCAAAAATAAAAGAAATTCTCAATTTACTTCTCTCATCCTCAACAGCTCTTTGTCCCCAAGAAATATCCAAAATGGATAAAATTAGGAAAATCAAGCTAAAAATAAAAAACATTGACATGAGAAATTTTTTAATGTAGTAATTTTGAATATAAGAATTGTCTCCATACATAAAGCTTAAGGTCTTAAAAAAAGGAATATTTCGCCTAAAGTCAAGCATACACACAAAAAAAATCCACATTAAAATTAAAAAAAAGTATAAAGCGCTATAATTATTTATGCTCATAATATCTCTTTTAAGAAAATTTTTGAAAAAATAAAATAAATAAGTAATAAAAAAAATGCTAAAACTAAAAATTCTTTATAAATATCTTTATTGTCCACGGCTATTTTAATTTTCCTCTCCAAATTCTCTTTTTTTGAAAAATCTTGAATTGCAAATTGAAAAGAAAAATCATCATTAACAGAATAAAAAAGTCCTCCTGTTTTATTTGAAATCTCAACAAGCATGCTAGGATCATAAACCTCTTTCAAACTTCCTTGATAAAATTTTCCAGATCTTAATTTAAACTCAACACCAAATTCTTCAAAACTTCCAATACCAATAGAATAAATCTTAACATTTAAACCTTGAGCAAGATTAATTACTTGATCTTTATAAATCTCATCTGAATTAACAACCCCATCTGTTAAAACTATTATTGATCTTTTAGGAGCTTCAGAATGCTTTAAATGAGACAATGCAATAGAAATACCTAATCCTAAAGCAGACCCATTGCCTAAATCCATAATATAAATATCATCCAACTTTTTATTAAAAAAATCTCTATCTGTTGTTATAGGCACTACAATTGAAGCATCTTTTGCAAAAGCTACCAAACCAATGTTATCATTTTCACGTTGAGAAATAAAACGTTTAATCAATTCTTTTGAAAACTCAAGCCTATTCTTAGAAGAAAACTCAACAGCCCCCATACTAGGCGATATGTCAAGAACAATGACAATGTCGGCACCAGCACTAAGATGTATCATCTTCTTTTTTGAAACCGAAGGACCTGCTAAAGCAAACACCATAACCATTGCGGATAAATACAAAAAAGAATAAGTAAAAAAATACATCAAATTTAACTTATAATCCTTAAGCTTTAAAGAGTTAAAATTACCATAAAGCGATATTGGAAACTTTATCTTACCTCCTCTATTTCTAAAAAAATGATTAAAATAAATTATTAAAGGAAAAATTACCAATAAAAACAAATACAAAGGCTCATTAAATGTTAACATTAGCACCTCTATTAAATTCTTCAAAATTCGATGCTGCGGTTTTTAAATCCTCTAAAACAAACGGTAAACTATCAAATACCAAATCAACACCACTAAATTTACTAAAATCAGAAAGCCTTAACGTATTAATAAAAGTTGAACGAATCTCGTAAGGAACCTTAAGATCTTGCAAAATTACAGAGATTTCTGTTGTAGTAATCGCATTAAAGTCGAAACCTGTTTTTTTAGATAAATAAACCCTTAAAGAAGAATTTATTAAATTATAAAATGCACTTTGATCTCCACCTTCTTTAGCATATTTAGATAAAATAACAAACTGTCTTTGCAATACTTTATAAGGCTTTTTAAGTCCATGTTTAATTATCAAGTAAATTAAAAGTCGATTTAAAAGCTTTAAAAGCTTAATAATTAAATAAGGAATCAAAAACAAAATAAGAATAAATAAAAACAAATAAGTACTTGTTCCAGGAATAAATAAAACGCCTTCTATATTTTTAATTTTAAAATCAGAATTATTAGATACTAGCTTATCTGTATTTATTTTTATATTATCTAGAACAACTTTATTTTTTTTACCGTTACCAATTACATCCCCAATATAAATAGGAGGAAGAGAACTACTTCCAATATAAAAAGAAACAAAATTAACTATTATTTCATTTGTTACATTATTAAAGCTAATCGAATTTACTTCAACAAATTCATCTTTAATCTCTTTAAAATCTACAGGAAAAAATTCCTCACCATCATTTAAAATTAATGAAACTTTAAAATCAACAGAATCACCAACATAATAACGAGTTGGCATAAATATTTCATTCTTTATTTCATAAGAATGTAAAAATAAGGTTAAAAAAAGAAAAAGATTTGAAATAATTCTCTTCAAGATCTATGATCCCTTTTTAAGAAGAATTTTAAGTTTTTTGAAAACATCTTCTTTAGTATCAATCTCAATAAAACTAATATTTTTTTTAATACACTCTTTTTTCCATTTTATTTTATCAAGCGTCCAATAGTTTTTATAACCACTTAATGTTAATTTGCTAAAACCTGAAACTAAAAAATTTTCTCCAGTTTCAACATCTTCGCAAATCAAAGTTCCAATTTTAGGAAAATTTTCATCAAAAAAATCTGTAATTCTTATAGCAACAACATTATGTCTTTTACTTAAAACATTTAAAGATTTAAAATAAGCATTCGCCTTAAAATCAGAAATAATTATAACCAAAGATCTTTTTTTATAATATTCTGCCGTATTTTTAAAAATATAAGCTAAGCTGCTACCCGGCTTAAGATTTCTATTGATCGTTTCACTTAATATCAATCCTAAGTGTGAATGACCTTTGCTAGAGGGTATAAATTTGTCTGTTCCACTTGAAAAAAAAGTAACACCTATTTTATCATTATTAAAGAATGCCATATGTGCAAAAATAGAAACCAACAAATCCTGAACATCTTTTTTATTTACCTTACCTCCCAAGCTCATGGAAAGTGAATTATCGACAAGAAGATGAAGATTCATCCCTCTATCTTCTTTAAAAACCTTTGAAAAAATACTATCAGCTTTTGAACTCACATTCCAATCAATAAATCTAGCATCATCAGAATCCTCATAAGGTCTAAATTCGTGAAATTCAAGACCAAGTCCTTTAAAAATTGAACGATAACCACCAAAATTAAGCTCTGAAAGCATTTTCCTTGAAAAAAACTTTAAAGCTTTTATTTTGGTTTTAGTGTTACTACTTATCTCGTTATCTTGCATCATTTAAAAATTATTTCCTAAGGAAGCGCTACAGCAGAAAGAAGCATTCTAATAATATCATCAATACTCATTTCCTCTACCTCTGCCTCGTAAGATGGTGTAATTCTGTGCCTTAACACACTGTAAGCTACAGCTTTAACATCTTCTGGTAGAACAAATATTCGCCCCTCATAAAGAGCATTAACACGAGCACACTTTAATAAACTAAGAGAAGCCCTGGGAGATGCGCCAAATTCAATATATTTGGCAAACGGATAAGTTTTCTTATCTCTCTCACGAGATGCAGAGATTAAAGTAACAATATAAAGCATTATTTTGTCATCAACTTTTACTCTGCCAACCGTTCTTTTAATATCAGCCAACGAATAAGCATTCATAACCTTTGCAACTTTAATATTTTCAAGACGCCCATCCACCGAAAATATTTTCAAAAGTCTTACTTCATCCTGCACTGATGGATAATTAACATTAACTTTTAATAAAAATCTATCGAGTTGAGATTCTGGCAAATTATAAGTCCCCTCTTGCTCTATTGGATTTTGAGTAGCAAGAACAAAAAACGGATCTGGAAGTCTATGGGTTTCATCTCCAAGAGTTACTTGTCTTTCTCCCATAGCCTCAAGAAGAGCAGACTGAACTTTTGCAGGAGCTCTATTGATTTCATCTGCTAAAATAACATTTGAAAATACTGGACCTTTTCTAACCTTAAAAGTTCCTGTAGCACTTTTATAAACCATATTACCCGTAAGATCAGAAGGTAAAAGATCTGGGGTAAACTGTATACGCTTAAACTCAAGGTCAAGAACATCAGATACGGTTTGAATTGCAAGAGTCTTAGCAAGACCTGGAACCCCTTCAAGCAAAACATGCCCCTCTGTTAAAAGCCCCATTAAAATAGCATCTATCATTTCTTTTTGACCAAGAACCCTGCTTGAAACCTCTCTTCTAAATTTATTTATCAAATGTAATGCATTCTCTACTTCTGAATCTATCTGAAAACTACTCTTCATAATACTCCTAGTCAAAATCACTCTAAAATATAAATTAAACCTAAAAGTTACTAATATTATTTGTAAAGCAAAACCAAATTTCTGTCTACGCTTAATTTTGGATTTAAAGACTTTACTTCTATTTTGCTAAACAAATCTTTAATTTGACCAACTTCAAGGTTAATTCTATCAAATTTGCCCTTATATGCCATAATTAAGCCTTTATCCTTTAAAAGATTCTTTAAAATTAAAGCATATTCATTCATACTTCTAAAAGCCCGAATTGTAATAAATTCATGCTTCTTTTTTTCTCTTTCAATCTCATATTCTAAAATTTTTACATTTTCTAAATCAAGTTCTAATTTTATCATTTTCAAAAAAGTAGACTTTTTTTTACTTCTTTCTAAAAGATAATATTTTCTAGAAGTGTCAAAAATAGCCAAAACAATACCTGGAAATCCAGCACCACTTCCAACATCAAGAACTTCAGAAGGATTAATCTCTTTAATAGTAGACAATCCTAAAAGAGAATCTATAACGTGTAGATTAAGAATAGCATTGAAATTACTATTGCTATTTGAAATTAAATTAAATCTGGTATTTAAAAGTAAAATTCTTTTTATATATAAATTTATTTTCTGAAGATCTTTGTAAACAAACTGAAAATTATACTCCGACAAAGCAAATTCAATATCACTTATCATACAGAAAAATTTAGAACTACCTTATTTTTAGGATTTGAAAAATATATAAACAAAACAGTAATATCAGTACTTCTTATTCCAGGAATCCGACTTGCTTGAGCAAGAGTAGCTGGTTGCACCTTGGAAAATTTCTCTCTAGCTTCTTTTGAAAGGCCTTCAATGACCTCATAATTAAAATCAAATGGAAGCTTGACAAGTTCTAGATTATGAAGTTTTTTAATCAAATCTTTTTGTCTATTAATATAACCTTCATATTTAACATCAAATTCAACTTGCTCTAAAATTACTTTTGAATCATTTAAACTTGGATCAATCTTTATCAGATTATCTAAACTAACAGAAGGATCTTTTAAGATATGATAAAAATCTTTACTAACATGTTTTTTTAATTGTTCATTGGAAACATCTTTTAAACTAAGACGCCTTTGCTTTAAAAGTTCCTTTATCTCTTCAACTCTACTTTTCTTAAAAAGATATCTTGAATATCTATCCTCATCAACAAGCCCGAGATCATACCCAATCTTAATCAAACGCTTATCACTAGTATCGTGCCTTAAATTAAGTCTGTGCTCAGCCCTAGAAGTAAACATTCTGTAAGGTTCTTTAGTGCCTTTGGTAACAAGATCGTCAATAAGAACTCCAATGTAAGAACTAGTTCTTGTTAAAATCATTGGCTTTTTATTTTGAAGTCTAAGAGCGGCATTAATTCCAGCCATTAACCCTTGAGCTGCTGCTTCTTCATATCCTGAAGAGCCATTGGTCTGACCCGCTATAAAAAGCCCTTTAACTCTTTTGCTCTCAAGATTTGGATAAAGTTCAATTGGATTTATATAATCATACTCAACAGCATAACCAGGCCTTGTAATAACAGCATTCTCAAGTCCTTCAATACTGTTGATCAATTTTTGCTGAATATTTTCAGGCAAAGATGAGCTAAGGCCATTAAGATACATTTCTTCCGTATTAAATCCTTCAGGTTCAATAAAAATTTGATGTCTATCTTTATCTTTAAACTTTATTATCTTATCCTCAATAGAAGGACAATATCTTGGACCATTACCAACAATCTCACCAGAATAAAGGGGCGACAAGTGCATATTTTCACTGATTATTTCGTGAGTTCTTTTATTCGTATAGGTCACATAACATGAAAGTTGAGATTTATCTAACTTGTCATTTGAAAAAGAGAAGGGAATAATATCTGAATCTCCAAATTGAACCTCAGTCTTTGAAAAGTTCACACTTTTTTTATGAATTCTTGCTGGAGTACCCGTTTTAAGCCTACCCATTTCAAATCCAAGACCACGCAAAGTTTTATCAAGTCCATAAGCAGAAAATTCAGCAAGTCTACCCATATTAGCTCTATACTCACCAATAAATATTTTACCTCTAAGAAACGTTCCTGTTGTAAGCACTACAACGCTTGCTCTAAACTTATTGCCCCGCTCTGTAACAACACCTTCAATTTCATTTCTCATAGAATTAAGAAGAAAATCAACAACCGTATCTTGAAAAAGATCAAGATTGTCTTGACGCTCCAAAGTTTCTTTGGCCTTGGTTTGGTACATTAATTTATCAGCTTGGGCACGTGGAGCTTGAACTGCAGGACCACGGCTTTTGTTTAAAACTCTAAATTGAATCATACTAAAGTCAATAATACGACCCATTTCACCGCCAAGAGCATCAATTTCTCTAACCATATTACCCTTAGCAAGTCCACCAATAGCAGGATTGCAAGAAAGCTTACCAATTGTATCTAAATTTTGAGTAATCATTAAGGTTTTAAAATTCAACCTTGAAAGAGCAAGAGCAGCTTCAATCCCTGCATGCCCTCCTCCAATAACAATTGCTTCAAAATCCATATTTATTTCCCCAAACAAAAATTCTTAAACATATTGTTAAGAACATCTTCACTACTAACTTCTCCTGTTATTTCCCCTAAACAGTTAATAATTTCATAGGCATCAAATGCTAACATATCATAACTTACTTGGCGATCAATTTTACTCAATAAATCTAAAATCAAAGCATAAGCCTTCTCTAAAAGTTGAATCTGGCGTCTTGATGATATTATTATATCATCAAGACCAATCTCTACTCTCTCATAAGAGATTAACGCCCTTATTTTGTCATAAAGAATATCTATTCCTTCTAAATTTTTAGTACTAATCATTATCAAATTTGAAGAATTTAAAACACTAGAGCGAACAAATTCCTCAGTAGATTTATTTATTTTTAAATCTATTTTATTTAAAACGAATAATATTTTACTATTAGATTTATTTGAATCAATAAATGAGATATCGTCTCTTGTTAAATTTGAATTAACATCGATAACATAAATTACTAAAGATGCTTCTTTTATTAAAGAATTACTTTTCTCAATTCCCAATCTCTCAACAAAATTGTCAGCATCTCTAAGTCCCGCTGTATCAAAAAGATTAAATAAAATACCATCAAGTTCAAAACTTGCTTCAATATAATCTCTTGTAGTACCAGGATATGAAGATACAATTGATCTATCTTTTTTGAGAAATAAATTAAATAACGAAGACTTTCCAGCATTAACAGAACCTGCTAAAACCAAAGTAACACCATGATCAATTTTTTCATAAATCTTATAAGAATTAATTAATTTTTTAAGCTCAGCTTTACTATTTAAAATCAAATCAAAAGGAATGTTAATCTCATGGTCATCAACCTCATAATCAAGGTAAACACTAACAGCTGAGAGAAAATTTAAAATATTTTTTTTTATTGCATCTATTTTAACAAACAAGGCTCCAGAAAGCTTATTAACTGCAAGAGAATAAGTTTTATTGGTTTTGGCAAAAACAATCTCATTAATTGCTTCTGCCTTTGTAAGATCAATTTTTTTAGCAAGAAATGCACGTAAAGTAAATTCACCAGGCTCAGCCATCCTAAACCCACTTTTTAAAAACAAATCTATAATCTTTTTAATTCCAACCACAGAACCATGGGCCATAACTTCAATAGCATCTTGCCCTGT
The DNA here is from genome assembly GCF_000170955.2 of Borreliella valaisiana VS116. Taxonomy (NCBI): domain Bacteria; kingdom Pseudomonadati; phylum Spirochaetota; class Spirochaetia; order Spirochaetales; family Borreliaceae; genus Borreliella; species Borreliella valaisiana. The sequence goes on from NZ_ABCY02000001.1 coordinate 183,062, forward strand.
AAAGCTCTTTGGTGCTCGATACAAGCAAACAACAACCTCATCTACCTTGCAATTATTCTCACGATCTAATATATAACCATAATGAATTGTATTTCCAGAGGCTGAACTAAGAGCCGAATGATTTGAAAAGATTTTAGAAAATTTAGAAATAGAAGAAGCACCGCTACTACGAATCACACATAAAGCGCTACTTAAAAAAGGAGTTGCAAGAGCTACAATATCATCATCTCTCTCAAAAAGCTTACTCATACCTTAATGCATTATAACACAATAAAAACCAAAGTTGATTTGTAAATATATTTACAATGACTTATAATTAATTTTATCAAAATGAAAGCAAAACTTGAAATTGAACTAAAAGAAGTTTTAAAAAAAGAACTTCTCTTAGTAGAAGAAATATATAAGTCATACTTAAAAATAAAAGAAAATATCGACAATAAAAATGAAATGGGGCTTAAAGATATTGTAAATAAAACAAAAATATCACTTGTAAGTTTTAAAGAAGTTGAAAGCGAAAGAAACGAAATTTGGAAAAAATTTACCAAAAATGAAAACTTTGAGTCAACTTACGAAGCTATAGAAAAATTGACTACAATTTGCAAAAAAGAAATATACGACTATCTACATAGATTGAAAATTGGAATACTTAATATCAAAAATTTAAACTGCATAATACAAACCTATGTAAACACATCCCTTGACATGTTATCAATAATATTTCAAGATATCCAAGAAAGTGTAGAAAATGTAACTTATAAAAACCCTTATGGGCCAAAAATTGGGCGCTCAAACGAAGCTTCCGTTTTAATAAATAAAAAACTTTAAAGGAGTTTAGAGTGGATTCAACATTCTCAGGAATAGAAATTGGCAAAAGAAGTTTATTTGCACACAAAGATGCCATGAATACAGTTGGACACAATTTATCCAATGCTACAAAGCCTGGATATTCAAGGCAAAGAGTAACAATGAAAACCACAACCCCTCTTTATGCTCCACAATTAAACAGAGCTAAAAAGCAAGGACAATTGGGTCAGGGAATCATGGTTCAATCTATAGACAGAGTAAAGGATGAACTACTTAACACAAGGATTATTGAAGAATCGCACCGACTAGGATATTGGACTTCAAAAGACAAGTTTATATCAATGCTAGAAGATGTTTATAACGAACCTGAAGACCAATCAATAAGAAAAAGATTAAATGATTTTTGGGAAAGTTGGCAAGATCTAGCAAATCAACCACAAGGTTTAGCAGAAAGAAAGATAATTCTAGAAAGGGGCAAATCTTTTTGCGAAGGAATAAGGAGCAGGTTCCATTCGCTTGAAAGAATTTACATAATGGCAAACGATGAAATAAAAATTACAACAGATGAGGCAAACAATTACATTAGAAACATTGCAAATCTTAATAAACAAATTTCAAAATCTCAAGCAATGAAAGACAATCCAAATGATTTAATGGATGCAAGAGATTTAATGGTTGAAAAATTAGGAAACTTAATAGGGATATCAATTGAGAATAAACAAGATCCTAATGAATTTTTAATTCACTCAGAAGGAAGACACCTTGTACAAGGTTCAATTGCTAATGAATTTAAACTAGAAGCTACAAACGGACCTACCAGAACCAAATGGAACATTTTGTGGTCAAATAATGACAAAGTTAACCTTAAAACGGGAAAACTGGGATCTTTACTTCACATAAGAGATGAAGAAATTAAAAATGAAATCGATGAACTAAATAATATAGCTGTCAACATTGTAGAGCTTGTTAACGAAATACATAGAGCGGGACATGGTATGGACAAAAAAAATGGAAGAAACTTTTTTTCTCAAGAACTAAAACTAACTGATGCTGGTGGTCGATACGATACTAATGGAAATGGTCAATTTGATTCCGTTCATATTTTCAAAATTAATAGCACAAACGAAATATTCCCAGAAGAGAAATTAGGATTTTACGGAACTCTTAAATTTGAGGCTACAAATAGCAATGACATAATAGAAATACCTTACAATGCTCCAGATACAGTTCAAGATGTGATAAATAGAATAAACAATTCCAATGCACAAGTTACAGCAAGAATTAACTCAGAAGGCAAGTTTGAAATAAAAGCGGTTAAAGAACAAGAAAATGAAAATATAACATTTAAAATCAAGCATATAGAAGATTCCGGCTTATTTCTAACAAAATATACAGGAATATTAAATGAATCTGGACCTGAAGGGGCTTATGATTATAAAAATATTGACACAATAGAAAAATTAACACCCAAGTCTACTTATTCAATCTCGCCCTTAAAAAATCCTGCAGCATGGATAAAAGTTGCAGACACGATAGACTCAGATCCTTCAAAAATAGCAGCAGGAATAAAAAATCCAACAAATGAAATATCTATCGGGGATAACCAAGCAGCACTGAGAATATCCTCTTTTGGAAATTCACAGATTATGATTGGCAAAAATTTAACATTAAATGATTACTTTGCAAATACAGCATCAAATATCGCAATAAAAGGACAAATATCGGAAATCACAAAAGAAAGTCAATCTCAAATATTAAAAGACTTAACAGATCTAAGAATGTCTATTTCTGGGGTAAATAAGGATGAAGAACTTGCAAACATGATCGAATTTCAACAAGCCTTTATTGCAGCAAGTAAATTTATCACTGTTTCTGCCGAACTAATAGACACAGTAATAAATAAAATGGGAGTATAAGCATGATAAATAGAGTAAGTCATCCATTAACATATGAAAATTTAAAATCCTCTGCAGCAGAGCAAGAGGCCAAAATTACAAAACTTTTAGAAAATTTATACAAAGGCGGCAAAAGGATTGTAAAACTAAGAAACGATCCAACAGGCGTTACTCATGCAATAAGACTAGATAGTGACATATTTAAGCTGAATGTATACATAAAAAATATTGGTACTTCTAAAAGCACCCTACGGTATACAGAAGGATACTTACAATCTCTTACAAATATTTTAACACGAGCCAAAGAAATTGCCATTCAAGGAGCAAGCGGAACTTACGAAGCAGACGACAAAAAAATGATATCAAAAGAAGTAAATGCTTTACTTGAAGATGCTGTTGCAATAGCAAACGCTAAAGGGCCTGATGGATACAGTATATTTTCGGGAACCAAAATTGATAGCGAAGCATTTAAAGTAACGAGAGAAAACAAAATAAGTAAAATAAGCAAAGATGGTGAAGGTCCTCAAATAATCAAAGTAGAATACAGCGGCAACCAAGCTGAAAAAAAAACAGAAGTATACAATGAAGTGCATATTTCAAATAATTATCCTGGAAATGAAATTTTTTTCTCGCAAAACCAAAATATTATCTCATCAATAAACACTAATGGATTTACCGTAAAAGAAAATACAAAAATTTATATTGACAATATTGAAATAGGGCTAACAACAGGAGATACTGCTCTTGACATTGTTGCAAAAATAAATGAATCTTCAGCGCCTGTTGAAGCAAGCATTGATCCCATTTTAAACTCATTGTCTATTAAAACTACAACGCCACACCAAATTTGGATAACAGAAGAAAAAGAATCAAATGTTTTACAAACACTTGGAATACTTACTAAAAACAATGATACCAAACTACCTCCTTACAACCTTTCTAGCAGTACAGAAGTTAGAAGCAGATCTATTTTCGATGCACTTATTGAGCTTAGAGATACACTTTACAATAATAAAGAAGAGCTTGTTGGAAGTAGAAGCTTGGCAGAAATTGATGAGAGCTTAAAAAGATTACTTATATCAGTTGCAGATCTTGGAGCAAAAGAAAATAGACTTGATAGAAGCTATGAAAGAATAAGCAAAGAGGCTGCAGACATGAAAGAAGATATGGTTCAATACACCGATCTTGACGTAACAAAAGCAATAACCAATTTAAATATGGCAAGCTTAGCTTATCAAGTATCTTTAGGAATCTCTGCTAAAATAATGCAAACAACTTTATTAGATTTTATTAAATAAAATGATACATGAAAAAAGCATAGGATTTGATTTCCCCGAAGGGATACTTGGCTTTGAAAACATTAAAAAATTTATAATAAAAGACTCTAAATATAAACCTTTTTCTATTATGCAATCCATCAATAAAGACGTAAGTTTTTTAGTGACATCTCCTTTTAATTTTTTAAGCGAATACTTACCAAATATTCAGGAAAAAGATTGGCTGGACATTAAGGCAAAATCAGAAAACGAAAAAGTTATACTATGTATAATCAATATGCATGTTAATGATTATAAAGATATTACAGCCAATCTGAAAGCGCCAATCATAATAAACAAAAAAAAATTAATTGGAAAACAAGCTATATGCACAAATGAAAAATATTCACTACATCATAAAGTTTTCAAGGAATAAAAATGCTAGTATTGTCAAGGAAAGTAAATGAAAGTATCAAAATAAACTCTAATATTGAAGTTTTAATATTAGAGATAAAAAAGGATACTGTTAAAATAGCAATTAAAGCTCCTGAAAACATTAAAATATTTAGATCTGAAATTTTTGAATTTATTATAGAAGAAAATAAAAAATCAATACTAAAAGACAAACACAATATAGGTAAAATTAAAAGTCTATTCAATCATTATTTTAAGAATGAAAATTAACCTCTGCATCACTCTGTCTTATATAAAGAGGTCCCGATAAAATATCATCACTTTTGTGATTTTTTAAGTATTTAGATATGCCGAGTTCTGTTAAAATTTTTCCAAACGAACTTAAATTTTCAATGATTTTAAATTTAGAATTGAATTCTTCGCAAACATTTTCAAGATTGTTTCCAATAAGCACTGAATTTGGATCAATCTGGCTTAGATATTCAAATAAATCTTCCTTAGAAAAACACAAAATTTTCCCTATTAATTCGCAATTTTTATAATGCCCAAGAAAATATTTACCAGCAGTAAAAGTTAACACAATTACACTGGAAATCTTTTTAACCGAATTTGCAAAAACATCCAATGTGGGAACATTAACAAAAGGTATAGAAAGACCTAAAGCAAGGCCTTTAACAAAACTTAAACTAATTCTAAGACCAGTAAAAGAACCCGGGCCACAAGAATTTATAATTAATTTAATTTGATTAAGATCGATATTATTTTTAATAATAAAATCATTGAAAATTTTTGGAATACTAAAATTAAAATTTGATTTAAATTCAACTAATGAAAAATTCTCATTATTAATTCTACAATAAATTATTAATGCTTTATATGAATATTCAAATGCAAGTGTATTAATCATTAAATTCTATAACTCTGCCCGAACCAACTATTTTAAAAGTTAAAGAAAATAATCTTTCTTTCGGAATAATATTCAAAGCAATTTGTGGCCATTCAATAGCAATAATTGAATCAAGATCCATAAGTATTTCCAATCCTCCAATAAGTTCAAACTCTTCCAAAGAGAACACCCGATATAAATCAATATGATAAAACTTAAAATCTATAAAATCATAAACATTAAAAATGTTATAAGTTGGACTTGTAAAATAAGAAATTCCAAGGTTAAGGGCAAGTCCTTTTAAAAAACTAGTTTTTCCAGACCCCATATCACCGCTTAAAGCAAATATTTTACCAATAGGCAAAGGATAAAAAAAAGATTTGGAAAAATTTATCATTTTTTTTTCTGATTTAAATTCCAAAATCAAGGAAGCATTCCTTTAAACTCCAAATCAATTACACGCCTTTTAATTGCAACCATTAACTTTAAAACAGGATAATTCAAAAGATCTACAAAATCAATAGTGACATGCTTTTCTCCTAAAGGTGTAGCCTCAATTACAAACTTTACTTTTTTGGTTTCTAAGATGTCATTATACTTATAAATAACATCAGCAAAATATACATTTCTATAATGAATAAAACTCTCTTGCTTTTCAATATTATTAAGAGAAATAAGCTGCACAATAACAATCCCTAAAATAAATCAAACTCCCAAAAAGCCAACATAAGAACATTTTTATTTAGCGCTATTTTTCAAGGCGGAATTTTTATTCTTAACCTTTGAATTGCATTGAGCTATCATCGACTAAAAATCTTCAAATTCCTAAATTTAATAAGATGTCGCAAAAAATAACTCCAATTCTTAAAATTAAACTTCCCAGGAGTTTTAATTTTTCATCTTTTTATTTCTAAAACAATTTTTTTAAAAGCTTCAGCATCTTCAATCGCTAAATTAGACAAAATTTTTCTGTTAATTTTTATATTAGACTTCAATAAACCCTCAATAAATCTTGAATAACTAACTCCAGTATCACTTAAAGCAGCCGAAATTCTTGAAATCCACAAGCGCCTGAAATCTCTTTTTCTAGCTTTTCTGTCTCTTGTAGCATACATCATACCCTTTCTCAAGGTATCCTTGGCTTTTTTATAGTTACTCTTTTTTGTACCCCAAAACCCTTTTGTCTTTTTTAAAATTCGCTTACGCCTTGCAACATGCACTGTGCCGTTTTTAGCCCTAGCCATATCTATCTCCTAAATTATTTTAACCATAAGGTAATAAAGTTTTAATTCTTTTAACTTCAAAACAAGAAAGATTGCCTAATTTCCTTAAATTTCTCTTACGCTTAGAAGATTTTTTTGTCAAAATATGTCTTAAATTTTGTTTTTTATACTTAACCTTACCATTTACAGTAAAAGAATATCTTTTTTTTGCACTTTTACGTGTTTTCATCTTAACTGCCATTTTATCCCCTTTAATTTAACATTTATTTATTTTTTAAACTTAGGCGCTACAATCAAAAACATTGTCTTACCTTCCATTTTAGCTGCAGATTCCAAAACGTAATTTACATCCCCCACTTTTTCCAGAATGCTATTCAAAATACCATATCCTAAATATGTATGAGCAAGTTCACGACCTCTAAATCTTATTGTAACTTTAACCTTATTACCTTCTTTAAGAAAAGTTAAAATGTTTTTTGATTTAAAATCAAGGTCATGGGTATCTATCTTGGGCTGCATTCTGACTTCCTTAAGCTTAATTACTTTTTGATTCTTTTTCTGCTCTTTTTGACGCTTTTCTTGATGAAATTTATATTTCCCATAATCAATAATTTTGCAAACCGGAGGAGACACATTGGGAGAAACCTCAACTAAATCAAGTCCAGCTTCTTTTGCTTTTTTAATAGCATCTTCAATAGGTAAAACTTCTTGTGTTCCATTTTCAAAAATAACTCTTACCTCGCGAGCCTTAATTCTGTAATTAATTTTCAATTCTTTGTCATTTGATCTAGACCTATCCCTATCTCTATTGGCATTTCTATTTATCATCTAAAAAATATATACTCCTAAAGCAATGTATATTAACATTAATACTTAATTTTAATATACATTCAATAAAAAGTAAATTCAAAGAATAATGTTTACAAAAGGTAATAAAATTAATAACATTAATAAAAATAAATTCCAAATCACACAAGTTTTTAACCAATCAATTGATTTAAAAAAAGTTTAAAAGTAAAATTGTACTTACAATGAATTTATTTTTATTAACGAGCCTACCATTAATATTAAAAATATATATGAATACTCAGTTTAAACAAAGTAAAACAAAAAATATTCAAGCCCATGCTTTAGTAATATTTTTAGCAATAACAATTTTTTCTTTTCTTTATTTAACTCAAGAATTTATTCTATATAAATCGTTTGAATTAAATTACACATCAAGAATAACTCTAGGGATTTCAATATTTATCAAAGAACATTTATACTACTATATATTCCCGCTATTAATATTTATATTTTTTTTTACTCTAAATGAAAATTCTTCATTTAGAAAAAATTTAACAATTCTTATATATTTTGCATTTGGATTAATATTTTCCAAAAACCTAGAAATAGTAATCCTAAATAGCAAAATTTTTGGAATCTATGAATACATTGAATTGCCAATACTTAATGCAATAGAGTTAATATTTTCAGCCATAATCTTTGAAAAGACATTTAAAAAATGCCAAAAATACTCGGCAAAAGAATACAAAATCATTCTTTCTCCTATTTTATTTTTAGGATTATTTATTGCAACCTTGAAAACATTAATTCTAACCAATATGGGCATCTACGCGCTAACAATATTTGCATTGGTTTTAATATTTATAACAATTAATAATAAGTATGCTAAGAAACAAAATGCCTAATCCAAAAACCTTTGCTATACTAATGCTTTTAGTAACTTTAGCACAAGGATGCAAAGAATCTTCCATTATTGAAAAACAATTTAATTACGCAATAATTTTCTCGGATTCAACCGAATATTTTTTTGAAATTCGAAAAACTCCATTCATAAAAAACGGAATACTATTTATAAATGACAAAAATTTAGAAATTGCAAAAGACAAGCTTAAAACAACAAAAAAAATACTATTAACCCATAAATCAAATAATGAAATATTAAATAACGAAATTCTAAAAGAGAAAATTTTTCATCTATCAAAAATAAAATTTTCCCTAAAAAAATCTATTGATTTCCTGCTTAACGAAAAATCAATAAACTTACAAAAAACATTACTATTTCGGGACAAATCTTTGAATAATGAAGATCTTGAATACTTGGAAAAAAAAGGTAAAGAAAAAAATATTAATATTACTTTAATAAACGAAACAAACATATCCTATATAAAAACATTCATTACTCCCCAAATAAAAACAATAATGTTATTCTCCTTAAGAGATAATAACATTATTTTAAAAAAGATATCAAATTCACCTTTTTTCAAAAATATAAATTTTGTATTAATTGGTAATACAAGAAAAGACTCAAAAATTATTAAACTAAAATATATAATCACTCTTAAAGAATCTGATTTAATCAAAATAGTAAAAAACGTTGAAAAAAATTTTCAATATGAATTTAGCGTTTATAAGCAATAAAAATGATTAAATTCTCAATTAATAATAAAGTAAACAATTTTAAATAAACAATTCAATGCAATAATAAAAGATCTTTAAAACTATTGTATACAGCAATAGCAACATCACTAACAGAACAATTTTTAATCCTTGCAATTTCGAGACATACATACCCTAAAAACAAAGGTGAATTTATTTTGCCTCTTAATGGCACTGGGGCTAAAAAAGGACTGTCCGTTTCTATTAAAAGATCATTAGTATTTAATTTGCTAGCAACAATCCTTAAAGGTTCTGCATTTTTAAAAGTTATATTACCTGAAAAAGAAACTTTAAATCCCAAATCAATAAATTTTTTAGCACATTCATAAGTTCCTGAATAACAATGCAATATACCTCTATTAAAAAAATTTAAAGACTTTACAATATTATAGACGTCATCATAGGCATCTCTTATATGTAAAATAACTGGCTTTTTATATCTGTCAGCCAAATACAATTGCTCTTCAAAAACTTTAATTTGAAACTTTTTGTTATCTGCCTTAAAATAATCAAGACCCATCTCACCAACAGCAACAACATTTTCACTAATCAAAATTTTTTCAAGCTGCTTAATATCATCTTTAAAATTATCATCTAAATTTAAAGGGTGAATACCTGCTGTTAAAAACACATTGGAATAAGGACTTAAAAGATTTTTTCTATCATTAAAATCACTAGGGTGCAAACCAACATCAAGAAAATAAGAAAAGCCGTTTTTAAAACATTCATTAATAATATAATCGACATCCAAAGATTTTTTCTTTAATTCATAAAAATGGACATGCGTATCTATTAACTTATCAAAAAAAATAGATTTTTCAGTTTCAAGTAAGCAGTCCATCATTCCATTTTTTTCCTAAGAGCCGTAAGATAGTCAATAACAACAATATTTTTCATACCAAGATGTAAAAAGCTTGATAAAATATCAACAGCATTTCCAATCTGACCCAATGCCTCATAACATTCAGCAGCGCTGACATATAATGCTGAATTTTTGGGATTGTTTTTAATTAAACTTTTAATAGCTATTAGTGCTTCTTCATATCTACCTTGTTCTTTTTGAAGAAGAGCAAGTCCAAGTATAGCAAACATATCAAAATCAACATCAAGAGCCTTTTTATAATAAATTTGAGAATTTTCATAATCATTCAAATAGCGATAAGCATCTCCTATTCTTGTAAGAACCAAATTATTTTTTGGATCTTTTTCGATAATATCAAACCAATACTTTAAAGCCTCTTTATACTCCTTATTTCCCCTATAACAATCAGCAAGTCCAAAAATAGCATAAAAATTGCTAGGTGAAATTTCTAAAGCTTTTTTAAAAAAATAAATTCCTCTGGTAAATTCTTTTAATTTGCGATAACAATTACCAATTGAAGTTAATACTCTAACATCAACTTTAGACTGATTTAATTCATACATTTTAAGCCAATACTTTAAAGCCTCTTTATATTCTTTAAAATCGTAATATAAATGACCAATTCCTACAAGCGCATAGTCATTCTCAGGCATTAATTCCATTACCTTAAGATAAGTTTGCTTAGATTTTTGAAAATTTTTTAGCTTCCTGTAAGATGACGCAACTCTTGTTAAAACCGTTATATTCTCAGGATCATATTTTAAATACTCTTCCCATATGTCTGTGGCTTTTTTATAATCATCCAAATTTCTGTAACAATCTCCAAGTCCAAAAAGAGCATAATTATTGTTTGGATGTTTCACGAGACATTTTTGATAATAAACTATTGCTTTATCGTAATTATTTTTCTTCCTTTCAATGTCCCCAAGTCCAACAAGAGCATAATTATTCTCATTATCCTTTTCAAGGATATCAGAAAACAAACTTTCTGCTTCAGAGAGCCTTTCTTCTTTGATCAACTGATACCCTCTTTTTGATTTTTCAGTGACATCAAGAAGTTGATCATCAGAAATGCTCGAGAGATCCTCTAAAGCATCCAAAATTTTTTCATTCAACATAAATACCCCTTTTAAATCGGTTTATCAAAGATATAACTTTAACTACCTTGAACACACCACAAATAATAATACGCAAAGCTCAATTTACATAAAAATACAACAAAAACCTAATCTAACTTTAATATCCAACTTAATAACATTTATTATATAAAAAAACATGAAAAAATATAATTAATTTTTTATTCAAGATTATTCTATTTATTCCATAAAAGTAATTTTAAAAAACATATTGAACTAAGAGATAAAAACGGACATTTTAACACGAAACTTGATAAAAAGTCTAACAAAAAAATTTAAAATTAATATAAACTATTACTATCTTTTCAGGAGAAATCATAATGTTTTTAGAAAAATTAAATTCAGCAACAAGTAAAATTAAGTCGTTAGAAGAAAAATTACAAGATATAAATTTAATTAAAAATCAAAAAGAATATTCGAAAATAATAAAAGAATATACACATTTAGAAAAAATAAATACTAAAAAAATTGAATATGAAAAAATACTAAGTCAAATTAATGATAACAAAACAATCTTGGAAAAAGAAGAACAACAAGAAATGAAAGAACTAATAAAACAAGAACTAATTGATCTAGACAAAAAAAAAGAAGATATTGAACATCAAATAAAAATACTACTTTTACCTCAAGACGAAAATGATAGTAAAAATATAATAATTGAAATTAGAGCTGGAACAGGTGGAGAAGAAGCTGCTCTTTTTGCAAACAATCTTTATAGCATGTATATAAAATATTCAGAGAAAAAAAAATGGAAAACAGAAATCATAAACTTTAATGAAACAGAACTTGGAGGATTTAAAGAAATAATCTTTGAAATCAAAGGAAAAGATGTATTTAAAAAATTAAAATACGAAAGTGGTGTTCACAGAGTGCAAAGAATCCCTATAACAGAGTCTAACGGAAGACTTCAAACCTCGGCTGCTACTGTAGCAGTACTACCTAATATTGAAGAAACTGAGATTGAAATCAATGAAAAAGATTTAAGAATTGATGTTTACAGATCATCTGGAGCTGGCGGACAACACGTCAATACAACAGATTCTGCAGTTAGAATAACACACTTGCCAACAAGAATTGTCGTGCAGTGTCAAAACGAAAGAAGTCAACATAAAAACAAAGATCAAGCAATGAAAATATTAAGAGCAAGACTTTATGAATTTGAAGATTCTAAAAAACAAGAGCAAAGATCAAGCAATAGAAAACAACAAGTCGGCTCAGGAGATAGATCTGAAAGAATTAGAACCTATAATTTCCCTCAAAATAGAATAACAGATCACAGAGCAAACATAACTCTTTATAAATTAGAAGAATTTATGCAAGGAGAACTTGATCCACTTCTTGATCCCTTGACAATAGAGCTTCAAGAACAAACATTAAAAAGCAACAACATATAGTAATGAATGTAAACGAAGCTATAAATTATGCTAAAAGTAAAAATTTAGACACAATAGAAGCGCTACTAATACTTGAATTAATTTTAAAAACCAGAAAAGAATTAATATTTGCAAATATAAAAAAAAGCTTAACAAAAAGAGAAAAAAAACTTTTTTTTGATCAAATAGATAGAATAGAAAAAGGAACTCCTATTCACTACATATTACAAAAGAAAGAATTTATGGGTATTGAATTTAGCCTAAACAAGCATGTCTTAATCCCAAGATTTGATACAGAATGTTTGGTAGAAGAAGCCTTAATTCAAATTCAACAAAACGACTTTAAAAAAATATTAGACTTATGCTGCGGCAGCGGATGCATAGGTCTTTCTATTGCCTATTGCACCAAAAAAAAAGTAATACTCTCAGATATTTCAATAAAAGCTTTACAAATAGCTTCAAAAAATACAAAAAAGCTCAAACTTGAAAAATTTGTAGAAATAATACACTCTAATTTGCTAAAATGTATAAAAGTGAAGCTTGATATAATCATTACAAATCCTCCTTATTTAAACAAAGAAGAATTAGAAATAAAAAATAAAATAAAAAAAGAACCCACAAAAGCTCTTTTAGGATTTGGAAAAGATGGACTTAATATTTCTAGAAAAATATTAAGCCAAGCAAAAGAGAAGCTTAACCCAAATGGACTTATAATCATAGAATCGGCTCCTTGGCAAATGAAAAGCTTAAAAAATTTTGCAATTAAAAAAGGATTTACACATTTAAAAACCATTTATGATCTTGAAAAAAGGGCAAGAGCGCTGGTATTAGGACAAAGAGCATGATACAAGCATATGAAATTGCACACTTAATAAAAATAAATGATCTTGAAAAAGCTAGAAACATTTTCAAAAAAACTGTTGAGAATACCTACAAAGATGAATTTGAGCGGAAAAGCATATTTAAAGCTCTAGAAATAGCAGAACAGCTCCACTATGGACAATACAGAGAAAGTGGGGAACCTTATATTATTCATCCAATAATGGTCTCATTATTTCTTGCTAAATTTCAACTAGATTTTAAAGCAACTATTGCCGGATTACTCCATGACGTACTTGAAGACACAAATATTGAAAAAGAAGAAATAGTAAAAGAATTTGACGAGGAAATTTTAAGCTTAATCGACGGTGTAACCAAAATCCATGATTTACACAATAAAACAAGAAGCATAAAAGAAGCTAATACTATCTCAAAAATGTTTTTTGCAATGACACATGACATTAGAATAATAATAATAAAGCTGGCAGACAAACTTCATAATATGACAACTCTCTCTTATTTGCCCAAAAACAGACAAGATAGGATTGCAAAAGATTGTCTTTCAACTTACGTTCCAATAGCAGAACGTCTTGGAATCTCATCTCTTAAAACATACCTTGAAGATCTTTCATTTAAGCATCTTTATCCTAAAGATTACAAAGAGATAAAAAATTTTTTATCTGAAACAAAAATAGAAAGAGAAAAAAAATTATACAAAGGCAAATTATCAATAGAAAAAGAACTTCAAAAAAGCGGAATTGAAGCAGAAATTACAGTAAGATCAAAGCACTTTTATTCAATATTTAGAAAAATGCAAACAAGAACAAACAAGCTTACCCAAATTTTTGATACTTTAGGAATAAGAATAATTTGCAAAAAACAAAAAGAATGTTATGAGATATTAGAAATTGTTCACAGAGTTTGGAAACCAATCCCAGGAAGACTTAAAGACTATATTGCAAGTCCAAAAGAAAATAAATATCAATCATTACACACTACTGTAAGAATACCTGAGGATAACCAGCTTATTGAAATACAAATTCGAACAGAAGAAATGGATAGAATTGCTAATTATGGAGTTGCAGCCCACTGGATATACAAAGAACAAATTGCACTTAAAACTGATGATCTTTCATTTATAAACAGAATAAAAAAATGGCAACAAGAATCGGCCAACAAAAGTCAATATTCAATGAATGACATACACAAAGAGTTGCTAAACACTTTCATATATGTCTACACCCCAGAAGGAGAAGTAGTGGAGCTTCCTTTTGGGTCAAATTCAATTGATTTTGCATACATAATACACACAGATATTGGAGACCAAGCTCTTTATGCAAAAATAAATGGAAAAATAAGTTCAATCACAAAGCCACTTAAAAACGAACAAATTGTCGAAATATTCACATCAAAAGACTCAAAACCAGATGTAATATGGCTAAACAGCGTAAGAACAAAAAAAGCCAGATCAAAAATTAGATCATGGCTTAACAAAAATGACAACACAATTCTTGTAGACAATAATATTATTGCTTATCTTGTTGGAGCAAACAAAGAACAAAGAAAGCTTTTTAGCCTATTTAAAGCTTATACCAAAAACAAAATAAAAAGAATTGCAATAGACTCTGAATGCAATCCCACAACAGGTGAAGATATTATTGGAATAATACATAAAGATGAGATAATAGTACATAATGAAAATTGTCAAAAGCTTAAATACTATAAAAAAAATCAATTGATTGAAGTTGAATGGGAAGCAACGCCAACTAGAAAAGTACATCACATTATTTTGCTTTTGAAAGAATTGAAAGGAATATTTAGTTACCTTGAAAACATTTTCACAATCAATGACGTAAGACTTATTAGCGAAAAAATAGAAGACTGCGGAAATGGTCATGGAATAACAAACATAATAGTCTCATCAAATGCTAAAAATATCGCAAAAATTATTTCTGCTTTAAAAGAAAATCCAAATATTTTACAAATAATGCAAGTAGAAGAAGACATTAAAAATTATGATAATTAAGATATTATTATCATTATTATTAATAAACTCAACAAACACCCCTATTGTGCCAAATAAAATAGAAAAAAATGCACCCAATCTAAGCAATAAAATTGCAAAAATAGAAACTGAAAATAACATAAAAGCTCATATTAGAAAAATTAATCAACTAAACAAAAAACAAGAACAAATAATAAATACTTTTAAGTATATAAAAAAATATTTTAATACAAATGAAATAAAATATATGGAATATTCTTTGCAAGAAATTGGATTTATTGGATATTCGCAAAAAATAATACATTCAAAAATCAAAGGAAGAAGCATAGATATTTATAATATAATCATTCCAATTAAAATACAAAATAATTTAAAAAATAATTTAGCAATTGGAATTGCTATTGAGCTTTTAAATAGACTTAAAAATAATAACTCTGAAAACAACATAAATTTTTTTTTTATTGAGGATGACTCCTTAGAAGAAAATACAATAATTAGCAGCAGAATTTTACTTAGCAATAATTATTTAGGAAAAAATACAAACACAATATACTTAATGCTAAACGAAAATAGAATAAAAAATAAAATTAGTTTAGAAAATGAATCTTTAATAACAAATTCAAAAACAAATTTGGGATTTTTAAAAACTATTATAAGGACCTTTGAAAAAAATAAACTTGATTTTAATACAGCAAAAATAACTGAAAAAAAATTAAACAATTTATACAATCTATATTGGGATGAATCTATACCCTTTTTAATAATAAATAATAATTTAAATCCTATATTAACTCAAAATAAAAATACTATTTTTGAAATTTACAAATCAATCGAAGAAACATTGACCAATCAGTACAAAAGTAAAAATACTGATGAAATACACTATATTGTAATTGATACTCCTTTTAAAAAAATAATAATCAACGAAATTTCTTTAATAGCATTAATTTACATTTGCTACAACTTAATTATAATTGTATTTATTAGAAAATTAAAAGAAGCTGGATTGGTCTTGAAGAAAATAAAAAACAATTATTACAAATTAGTAAGATTGTTTTCTACTTTATTTTTAAGCACATATCTATCCTTATTAATTACAAATAAAATATTTGTAAACTATGAAAACACAGCGGTTTACAGCATAACAAATCCAAAATATCTAATAACTTTTTTTGCAACTTTGTTCATACATAATCTTTTATCTCTTTTTACATATAATTTCACAATATATTTAAATTACAGACAACTTAAATATCTGGCAATATCAACTTCTATTATTGAACTAATAATATTAATGTTTATTAAAATAGAATTTATTTTAATAATTATCATAAAAAGCATAATGCTATTATTAAAACCAAATAAAAATACCATTATTCAAAAAATAATAGTATTAATTATTTGGATAATCAATTTTGTATTAATAACGTTAATACAAAATACTACATCAATCACAAATACACTTACACTAAGCTATTTAATCTCAATTTGTCTTTTTTCTACCATATTTATTAATGCCTCAGAACATTTGAAATCTAAATTCTCAAAAATTAAACAAAATTTTAAAAAAGCTGAAAAACTTGGTTTTGTAACTTTTTTTTTAATAATCACAATCATAATATCTAGCAATATCGATAAAGAAGGACATGTAATACAAATAGAACAAACGGTTAGCTTTCCAGAAAAAATAAATAAAATAAAAATTAAATACCTAAAAGACAATAAAAATCCTATTCAAATAATTTCAAATGACTTTAACCTAACTTTACAATCAAATGAAAAAACATTAAAAACCAGCATTAAAGCCGATGATGAGCTAATGAGTATTGATTTTAAAAAAATAGATATAGCAGAAAGGGCTGTTTATAGCATCGATTTGATTACTCAAAAAATTGCAAATCAAATCGATCTACATTTTAAAAATGCATCTAAACTAATAATCTACCAAAGCAATACTCCTTACAAAATATTAGCTAATAAAATTATCTTTTCACTTAAAAACATTAAGTCTAAAAAAACAACAATTGCATTTACTCTTAAATCTCAAGATGACATAGAATATGAAGCATTTACAAATCTTCATATTAAAAAAAATCAAGTTAAAATTTACAATACAATCAATAATGAAGAAGAAAAAAATATAAAAATAAATTACTCTTACAAGATAAAATATTCAGGAATATTACCTAAAGCAGAAATATATAAAAACCTTGAATACTTCAAACTAACAAATGATAAAGAGATTGAAAATCTAAAAACCTTAAAATTAAATTAATCTTCAAAATTAATCCTTTTTTTCCTATTACTGAAACTCTGAAAAGCATAATCAATCAAATTATCCACTAAGTCTTTAAACTGAAGACCATCATGACTACACATTTTAGCAAACATAGATATATCAGTAAATCCCGGAATAGTATTTATTTCATTAAGATAAATTGTTCCCGATTTTTTTTCAACAAAAAAATCAACTCTTGCCATACCTCTGAGTCCTAAATTCTTATAAACAAGAAAAGCATATTCTTTAATGGTTAACAATTGATTTGTCTCAAGATATGCGGGAATATTAAAAATAATAGAATTTCCAGGAATAACAGAATATTTAGCATCATAATCATAAAATATAAAATCCTGAACAACAACCTCTCCGGGGGAAAATATTTTAATCTTTTCATTTCCAATAACAGAACATTCGATCTCTCTAGCCTCAATAAATTTTTCTATTACAATAGTAAGGTCATACTTTAAAGATTCCTTAATAAAGGATTCAATCTGATTTTCACTGTAGGCTACATTTATTCCAATCGAAGACCCTAATACTGCGGGTTTAATAATAACAGGATAGCCTAAAACTTCCTTTACATCTCTTTTTATTTCCTCTTTATCTAAAAAATAATCATATTGCCTAAATCCAATAAAAGGCACTAAGGGGATATTAAAACTTTTAAGCAAAAGTTTGCAAAAATACTTATTGCTAGAAATAGCACTCCCCATAATACCAGCACCAACACAAGGAATATCCATAACTTTTAAAACCCCCTGAATAGCACCATCCTCACCCGTTCTTCCATGAACAACAGGGAAAACAACATCAATTTCAAGATTTTTGTTATTTGCAAAAATTCCAAAACCTGGCAATAGACTGACAACAGGCAAAACATCTATATTGATGGGTTTTGGTGGATCAGAAACAGACTCCAATAAATACCAAATACCTGTACACTTATCAATATAAACAGGATAAATATTATATTTATCAAGATCTAAAAGGGTCAAATAAATGCCATAAGCAGATTTACAAGAAATTTCATGTTCAAAAGAAACACCGCCAAATATTAACATAAGATTTTTTTTCACATCACTTCTCCTTTTCTGATTTTTCTAAACTCAAAATAGCATTTTTAACTACCTCTTGTTCATTCCAAAAAATTTCTCCATTTTTATAAATTATTGAACTTTCATGACCTTTGCCTAAAGTTACAATCAAATCCCCTGCCCTTGCAAGACTTATTGCTTTTTCAATAGCTTGTTTTCTATCAGGAATAAAAAATAAATCCTGATTTGCAACTTTATTAACAATTCCTTTTGCAATATCTTTAATTATACACATGCTATTCTCGCCTCTTGGATCTTCATCACAAAGCACTATTAAATCAGAATAACTATCTGAAATTTGACCTTGCAAAAATCTTTTTGCAAAATCCCTTTCTCCTGCAGAGCCAAAAACAGAAATCAATCTATTTGTAGTAAATTTTTTAAAAATAGGAAAAAGTTTAGAAAAAGCACCAGGGGTATGGGCATAATCAATTATTACAGAAAAATTTTGCCCCAAATTAATACTATCCATACGCCCATCAAGACTTTTAATACAACTGAGATTGTCAACAATGTCTTGAATATCGCTATTTAAAATTTTAGAAACTAAAATAAGAGCAGCCATTACATTCTCAACATTAAAACTCCCCAGCAGGTTAACATTAGCAAAATATTTAACACCTTTATGATAAAATTCAAACTCGGTAGAATCTGTTTTTTCATTAATAAAACTAACAAAAAAATCTGCTTGACTATTTTTTAAACTATAAGTAAAAGATTTTTTAATAGCATTCTTAAAATCATAAGAATAAAAGTCGTCAAGATTAATAACACCAAAACCAGCATCATCACTAACAGCTCGAAAAAGGCCTAACTTTACATTCAAATAATTTTGAATTGTACCATGAAATTCAAGATGCTCATGTCCAATATTAGTAAAAACAGCTGCAAAATAATTAACATCAATAAGTCTTGCTGTTTCAAGGTCAAGGCCATGAGAAGTAGATTCAAGAATTGCATATTGAACCTTATTTTTAACCATATTGCTTAAAAATAAATGTATTTCTGTAGACTCAGGGGTTGATTGTCTGTAAGGATTTTTAATCAAATTCCCATTCCCATCGTCAAAAAATACCGTCGATATAAAACCTACTTTAACACCCTTTTTTCTTAAAAGAAGGTATATATAATAACAAACAGAACTTTTACCGTCAGTACCAGTGACTCCAATAACCTTTAATTTTTTTGAAGGCTCATCATAAAAAATATTTGAAAAATTAGACATAAATTTTTTTATGTTAAAGTCATCTATTTTAATATAAGTAACATTGGGATTGTAAAAATCCAAATCTCTTGAACATACAATAACATTACTGCCATTTTGAATTGCAATTTCAATAAAATCATGTCCATCAAAATGAATTCCTGAAAGAGCAAAAAATACAAAACCAGGTAAAACTAATTTAGAGCTGTAAGTAATTCCCGATATTTCTAAGTCAAGAGAACCTTTTACATATTTTATTAAATCTTGATCTAATTTTAATAAAACGTCATTAAGTTTTTTCTTCATACATTAAAAGTTTACATAAAACTAATAAAAATAGCTAAGAAATTCAAAATTATGCTTAAATAGAAAATATATTTACAATTTTCTATTTTTTTAATAAACTAAGCAATGTTACAAGGCGCTGTACCCAAGTGGCTAAGGGAGAAGTCTGCAAAACTTTGATTCGCCGGTTCGATTCCGGTCAGCGCCTTATAAGGTCAAATCAAAAATATTTTTATTTCTTAAGAGTATAATTTAAAGCATTTTTATTAAAGATAAATTAAAATAATACATATATGTTAGAATTAATCGTGATACTACTATTTATAATATTATCTGCTGTTTTCTCAGCATCTGAGACAGCTTACACTTCCTTGAGCATAATTCAAATACAAGACATAAGAAAAAAAGGAAAATCGGGCATATCGGTGTACAACTTGGTTCAATCTCCTTCAAAATTAATCACTACTATTCTTATTGGCAACAATATATCAAATATTGCAGCAAGTACACTTACAACAAAATTTGTACTTGAAAAATACGGAAACAGCGCACTGGCAGTATCAACAGGCCTAATAACAGTAATCGTTTTAATTTTTGCAGAAATACTTCCAAAACAAATTGCAATTCTAAATAATGAAATCATTGCTCTATCTACTTCATTTTTTTTAAAACCATTAATTTTTATATTTACTCCATTAATATATATAATAAATAAAATAATAAAAAAAATATTAAATCTCTTTAAAATTAAAACTAGCCATAAAATGACTAAAGAGAGCATAAAAAATATGCTCTCTTTAGCAGGAAATTTGGGAATTTTAAAAAACGACTCTAGAATATTTATGCAAAAAATGCTAGATATAGATCAAGTAAGAGCTTCTGAGATCATGACTCACAGAACAGAGGTTTTTTCACTCTCAAGCTCATCAAAACTAAAAAATGTAATCAAATTGATCAAAGAGGAAGGATATTCTAGAATTCCCATATACAAAGGTCAAAACAGAGAACAGATAATTGGAATTTTAATAGCTAAAGATCTTATAGAAGTCAATAAAAAAGACATGAATAAAAATGTTTCTCAATTTATTAAACCGGCTGTATTTGTACAACAAAATAAAAGAATAAAAGACATATTAGATATTATGAGAAAAAAGCAAAAAATAATGGCAATCGTAATTGACGAGTATGGTGGTTTTTCAGGAATACTTACAATAGAAGACATAGTAGAAAAAATTTTTGGAGCAATATCTGACGAATACGACATTAAAGAGGAAAAACCTCTTATTACACAAATCAACAACAATACTTACTCAATACTTGGAGAAACTACTTTTGACGAGATCGAAGAGATAATTGGAATATCTATTAAACATAAAGAGTATACAAATACAATTGGGGGATACTTAATAGATCTGCTTGATAAAATACCAACAAAAAACGAAACCGTAAAAACAGCTGATGGAGAATATTTTATTAAGAAAATTCAGAATAATAAAATTGAAACAATAACCTTTATCAAATCTAAAAATTAGCGATAAAATTCGCTTACAAAATTTAAATAATTAAAAACATTGGGAGAAACAAATGTTTGACATAAAACAAATTTTTAATAAAACTTATGAATATTTAGTAATTATTATTACTTTAGTACTAATATTAATAATAATTATTGCAAACATATTCATAGTAGGGCCATCAGAAGAGGCAATTGTACTTCGCCTTGGCAAGCTTAACAGAACTCTTGATTCAGGAATACATGTTAAGATTCCGTTAATTGAAGAAAAATTTATCGTACCTGTAAAAATAGTCCAAGAAATTAAATTTGGATTTCTAATGTCTCCAAACGATTTTAGAGAAAATGATAATTCAGGCGATGAGAGCATGATTATCACTGGAGATTTAAATATCATAAATATTGAATGGTTAGTGCAATACAAAATAAGAGATCCTTACTCATTTAAATTTAAAGTAGAAGATCCCGAGACAACAATCAAGGATATTGCAAAGTCATCAATGAATAGATTAATTGGAGACAATACTATTTTTGAAATAATCAATGACAACAGAGTGGGAGTTACAGAAGGTGTAAAATCTTCTATGAATGAAATAATAGATAATTATAATTTAGGAATTGATGTAGTGCAAGTACAAATTAGAAATGCCCTGCCACCAAAAGGAAAAGTTTACGAAGCTTTTGAAGATGTAAACATTGCCATTCAAGACAAAAATAAATACATAAACGAGGGAAAAAAAGAATTTAATCAAATAGTTCCCAAAATCAAAGGTGAAGCATTAAAGGTTATTGAAGAAGCCAGAGGATACAAAGAAAGCAGAATAAACAATGCATTAGCAGACACAGAAATTTTTAATGCCATACTAGACGCTTACTTAAAAAATCCAGATATTACAAAAGAAAGGCTTTACAATGAAACTATGAAGGAAATACTTGAAAACAAAGATAATATTGAATTAATTGACAAAAACTTAAAAAATTTTCTACCATTTAAAGAGGTGAAATAAATGAAATTTATAATAAATCTTTTATTATCCACTGTAAAAATTACAATCTTTGCAATAATAGTTTGCTTGACTATTTTATCTATTTTTCAACCAATTTATATTTTGAAAGAAAATGAAATTTCAATAACTACTCGACTTGGAAAAATTCAAAGAACTGAAAGCTTAGCTGGGCTTAAATATAAAATCCCATTAATTGAAAATGTACAAATATTCCCCAAAATCATTCTTAGATGGGATGGAGAACCTCAAAGAATCCCAACAGGAGGAGAAGAAAAGCAATTAATATGGATTGATACAACGGCCAGATGGAAAATTGCAGACATAAATAAATTTTATACAACAATAAAAACAATGAATAGAGCTTACGTTAGAATTGATGCAGCAATTGAACCCGCTGTTAGAGGAGTTATTGCAAAATATCCTTTACTTGAAATTATAAGAAGTTCAAACGATCCAATTCAACGTTTGTCTAATGGAATACTTACTCCACAAGAAACAAAAATTAATGGGATTTACAAAATAACAAAAGGACGAAAAATAATCGAAAAAGAAATAATAAATATAGCAAACAACAATACCAAAGATATTGGGATTGAAATTGTAGACGTACTAATAAGAAAAGTTACTTATGATCCAAGCCTTATTGAATCCGTAAACAACAGAATGATTTCAGAAAGACAACAAATAGCAGAAGAACAAAGAAGCATAGGATTAGCTGAAAAAACAGAAATTCTTGGAAGCATAGAAAAAGAAAAGCTAAGCCTATTAAGTGAGGCAAAAGCCACTGCTGCAAAAATAAAAGCTGAAGGAGACCGAGAAGCCGCAAAAATTTATTCAAATACATATGGTAAAAATATTGAATTTTACAAATTTTGGCAGGCATTAGAAAGCTATAAAGCAGTATTAAAAGATAAAAGAAAAATTTTCTCAACAGATATGGATTTCTTTAAATATCTTCACAAAAGAAATTGAAAATTTATTTTGTATAAATTTTTTCTTTAAAAACTTGTGAAATAAAAATTCTAAATTACTGTTATTATAAATAAAGTGACAATTTAAGTCTTTATTTAAGTTTAAAAAACAAATAAAATCATTTAAAAAATCCCCAAGAAAAAATAATTGCTTATTTTAAAGCCCAAAGCTAACTATAAACCATTTTTTAGCACTACATTTAAAAACTACTCTTTATAAAGAGTTGACAAACATATATACTTATGAAAAAATTAAGGTATTAGAATAAAAACGCTGCTGTAGCTCAGTTGGTAGAGCATAGGACTGAAAATCCTTGTGTCAGGAGTTCGATTCTCCTCGGCAGCATATTAATTAAATTACAATTGTCGCTGTAGCTCAGTTGGTAGAGCATAGGACTGAAAATCCTTGTGTCAGGAGTTCGATTCTCCTCGGCGACATTTATTTAAAGATTGGAAGGATCTCAAAGTGATACTTAAAGAAATAAAGCAAATAAAAGATCTAAATGAACAAGACGTAATTTTTGCAAGAATAGGAAATTTGTCAAAACTTGGCACAAGAGTAAATGAAAAAATTATTAAAATACTTACTAAAGGCAATACACCGTACATTCCTGTTCTTAAAAAAGAAGAAAATGTGTCATATGAGGACCTAATAAAAAAAATAAATGAAGAAATTTTAAATGATGATCTTAACTATTTAAGAGAAAAGCTAATAGATAATCTAAAAGACGTATATAAACCCTTTAAGGAAGATGATCCAATATTTTCTGCCAAAGGGAAAAAACCACTCATGAAAATAAATACATTAATGGAAGCTGAGCCCAGTCACATTTATTGGAAAGAAATATTGGAAGGAAGCTTTAAAATACTTCCAAGACATAAAATAACATCTTTGCAAAAAATTTTGTTAGAAATATACCATTATTTTGATGTTCAAAAGCTAAGAACAAAAGAAAACCTTAAAGATAAAAAAACTTTAAAAAAATTATATTTATATTCTGCTAGAAGAGATTATGAGTTTTTTAAAGGGAAAGTCAAAACAGAAGGCGATTCAATACTACTACATTCAGTCGACACAACAATTTATTTTCTAATTACAATTGCAAATTTGAACAAAATAAGATCTTTGAAAAATGCACCTCGTTCAACTATCAAATTTTTTCTTGATAAAACTGAATATACCGAATTTACAGAATTTTTTTATGCAGAAGATATGATACTACAAGCCGCACTTGGATCATTGCTACACTCAATAGGATTGATGCATATAACAATATTAGAAAATATAGGAAATAAAATAAGCCTTAAAGATAAAAGTTTCAAAGAACAGCACAAATTAAAAATAGAACACTTGGAAAAAAATATTAACATTGCTAAAAATTTGTTTAGAATAAGAGATGATATTTCAGCTATTACAAAAATGATAATCAATGGACAAAAAGAATACCTTGATGCTAGTGGATATCCACAGTTAAAAATCAATAAATTTATTCATGAACTTGTTAGAATTTTTTGCATAATAGATACTTACGATGAATTGGTAAATCCAATAATAATAAAAGAAAGCGCTAACCCTTTAGAAGCTATTAAATTTCTAATAGAAAATAGTGAGAAATACTATTGGAGCAGAAAAGATCCAAAAGAACAAACAAAAAACAAAAAATTTGACATTAAAATGCTAGAAAATTTTTTAACAATACTTGCACCTTTTGATTATGGGCAAATAGTAAATGTAAACAAAAAAAATAATAATGAAAATCTTTTTCAAGCTGCTGTTATTGAATACAAAACGAACATTATTCCAAATTTATCTATAATAAACAAAAAAAACCAGATTTACAAAATAGAAGAAATAATAATGGATCTTGAAAACAAGGAAATTTTAATAAAAGATGCAAATGGAAATTACAATAAAAATCCATTGAAAAATGTGGATGATTTTGTAATAAAAAACAACATTCCAGAATTAAATAAAAATGAAATTCAACTCATTCTTTTTAGCTATGACAAAAATTCAAATCCTACAATATTTTCAAAAAAATAAGTTTTGATCCCCCATACCTTTTCAAATTATAAACTGAAAATTTTGATGTATTTATGTCTAAATCTTCACTAAAAGGACAATGCATAATGATATTAACTTTATCATTTAAAATTTTACCTTTTAAAATAATCTCAAGTAGATTAACTTTATTTTTATAATTAAAAGGGGGATCAAGATAAATAAAATCGTAAAAAAGATCTTTTTTACTCAAAAAATCCTCTGCTCTTTGAAAAAAAAATTTATAAAATTCCTCAACAAAACTAAAATTTTTCATCAGCGTAATTCTAGTTTTCCTATTACATTCAACAAGATGGGCAAGACTAGCTCCTCTGCTAAGAGCTTCAACAGACATTATGCCAGTCCCCGCAAAAACATCCAAAAATTTTGAGTCAACAATATCTTTGAAAATAATAGAAAAAAAGGCTTCTCTGACAAGAGACATCACAGGACGAACAGAACAAGTCTTGGGAAACAAAATTTTTTTACCCTTATATTTACCCGAACTCACATACATAAATAAAGATTTTAAAACAATTTCAAAAAACATTGAATATACAAAATTAAATTTTTGCTATAATCTTATTTCAAGAGAGAAAAGTATGAAAGGCATTATTCTGGCAGCTGGGTATGGAACAAGATTTTTACCAATAACAAAAACAATTCCAAAAGAAATGTTACCAATTTTAAACAAACCAGCCATAGATTATATTATCCAAGAATTTATCGATTCAGGAATAAAAGACATTTTATTAATAAGTTCAAGGCGAAAAAAAGTTCTTGAAGATTATTTCGACAGAGAAATTGAACTTGAAAATATTTTTCTAAAAGAAAATAAAAAAAATGAATTAGAAAAAATTAAAAGCAAAAAAATTAATATAAGCTTTATAAGACAAAAAGAAATGCGGGGTACAGGAAACGCGCTACTTTATGCAAAGCCCTGGATAAACAGAGAACCTGTAATTGTGGCTTATCCTGACGATCTTCACATTGGAAATCCACCATTAAGCTTACAATTAATCGAACTTTATGAAAAAACTGGAAAGAACATAATATCTATCATTGAAAATCCAGAAAATATAAACAGATATGGGGTAATAGATCTCTACAAGGACAAAATCCATGTAAAAAACATTGTTGAAAAACCAAAAATTGGAAGTGAGCCTAGCAATAAAGCGTCTATTGGAAGATTTTTGTACAACTATGAATTTTTCGAACATTTAGAAGAAGGCTTTAAGCTACATAAGAAAGGTGAATACTATCACATTTATGCTTTAAAAAAGCTGATGGATCAAAAAAAAGTATTATATCAAAACATTAAGGGTAAAAGACTTGACATAGGAACTCTTGAAGGTTATTTGGAAGCAATAATAAATTTTGCAAAAAAAGATAAAAATTTAATGGAAATTATAAAAAAAGGAATAAATGAAAACACTTAAAAAG
Organism: Borreliella valaisiana VS116; assembly: GCF_000170955.2. NCBI lineage: Bacteria > Pseudomonadati > Spirochaetota > Spirochaetia > Spirochaetales > Borreliaceae > Borreliella > Borreliella valaisiana. Next base: position 210,019 of record NZ_ABCY02000001.1, read on the forward strand.
GATCCAGAATTTTATGATTCCCTTGATACATTAAAAAAGTACATAATAAAATATATAGAAGAAAAAGTTTTAAAATACAGTATTTTTTCCCAACTTTACAAATTAGAAAAACCTGAAATAATTGAGCTTATAAAAATTAGCAGTGATTATGAAAAGGAAAAAAATGGATTAAATACTTCACTCGAGGAATACTACTACAAAAAAACTCAAAATGAAATAATTAAAAAATGGATACTAGAAATAGTAAAAAGCAAAAACCTCACTCAAATAAGCAAAGAAGACAACTTCAACACCAAAAAACTAGGAATAACATATAAACTAAAATCTAACAACTTTTTAAAACTAATTGAAATACAAAATAACCCTTATTATTCTCAAGAAAAAAAAGACATTTACAAACAAATTATATTAAATTTTTCTAGCAATATTAACATTGATAACTTAGAACAAACAATAGACATTCTAGTAGCTGTAAGAAACAAAAATAAATTAAAAATATTAAATATTTTAAACAAAAAATTTAAAAACCAATCGGAAAATCAAAAAGTTTTTAAATCAAGCTTAATTAATAAAGAAAGCAGACTAATAAAACTAACAAGAATACTAATACTTACATATTGGCCGGTTGGATGTTTGAGCAAAAACGTTTTTATCAAAATTTTAATAAAACATTATAAATACTTAGAAGAAGAAATTTTAGCACTAAAATATAATGAAATTTTAAACTACTTACGTGCAATAAAAACTTTAAGTCTTAATGAAATTTTTTATAAAGGTTCGAGTAAAAATATTAACTTTAATTATTTTTTTAGTGATTTTACACAATACACTCCAAAGGATTTTCAAGACACATTAAAGTGCTATTTATATGTAGTTGAAAAAACAATAACAAAAAAATATTTAACTTGGTTTTTCAAGGATAAAATATCGAATAATTGGGAATCTTTCATAGATGCACTTGAATACATTGAAAAACACAAATTAATCAACATAAAAGAAAAAATTAAAGAAATTATAAACGCAAAATTTCAAACAGAAGATTTTTTTATATCTTTTGATAAAACAAATTTTAACCCTTACGAAAGCTCAATGATATTCAAAGAAAAATACATTAAAAGTGCATTCTTAGAAAGCATTATAAACCATGTTGAAAAAAATTCTCAAAATATAGAAACTTATGGATGGATTGCATTCTATATTTATGCTGACAATAAGGATAAAAAAAATTTTTGTCAACACATAAAAGAATTTTTCAAAACCAAAACCTTTGAAATACAAAATCAAATATTTGTATATTTTTTATCTTTTTATCCCAATATTGAAAATAACCATTTCAAATTTATATCAGATATATTGCTTTACCTTGACGAAAACAAAATTACAATACCTAAAAAAATAATAAAAATGCAAAAAATAAATCCCAATCAACTAGATTACCAAAGATCATATCTTTTAATAAAATCACTAAAAACAAGATCAAGAATTTTAAAAATTCTTCTCAAGAATATAAGATTTAATTTTATTGAAAAACTGGAAAATGAAAATGAGAAAAAATTATTACCCGCAATATGCTATTTAATATATTGTGAGAATCTGCTAGAATTAAAGAACAATAGAAAAATAAAATCTAATGAAAAAAATAGTTTATTAGAATTTATTTATTTTTTCAAAACAAAATTGAAGCAAAAAATAAATTTTAAAAAAGAGTTTATGAAATCTAAAGGCATTTAATCTAAATTAAGTATAATGGGAAAAAAATGAAGATTTATTTATTATTAAATAAAAATTGTAAAATTTTTATTTTATTTTTACTTTTAATATTTAATTCAAAATTGGCATATTCTCAAAGGCTAATCAGAATTGGCAAAGAAGAAATGAAAAACAAAAATTATATTCAGGCAATCGAAACACTAAGCGATGCTATTAAAAAATATCCAAAAGTACAACTCGGCTATTACTTTTTATCAATAGCATACAGAGAAAATAACCAACTAACAGAAGCAGAAGGAGCCTTGCTTGATGGAATTGCAGTAGGAGGTGAAATCGATTACATACTATATTATGAATTAGGTAACATAATGTTTAACAGAGGAGAAGGCTACTATCCTCTAGCAATAAAATATTATTCTAATTCTATTAAAAGCAAACCCAATTATGACAGCGCTCTGCTAAACAGAGCTAATGCCTATGTTCAACAGGGCAAAATAACATCTAAAGAAAAAGAATATCAAAAGGCTTGGGACTCATATACTATGGCCATCCACGACTATTCACAATTTATTACCCTTAGATCAAAAACAGAAAAAAAAGACAGCATTTTGCTTATAATAAGCTATTTAAGAAACGAAAAAATTAATCTTGAAAAACTTGATAAAAGTTTAAAGGGACGAGCCGATCATATTGTATACGCAAAAGAAGATAAAAATCAAATACTTAAAGATAGTTTTAAAGACACCCTGGAAACAAATTCTTTAATTGAACTAGAAAAACTTAATTGGCAAGAGGAGTTATACATAGATGAATAAAAAACATACAAATTTTTCGGTATTATTGCTTTTAATTTTCTTACTTATTTTATCATTCGGCGGCTTTGGTTACTATATATATCAAAGCAAATTAAATGATAAAAATCGAGAAATAATGCTAAACGAAGTTAAAAATAGTGTAATAGATCGAAACTATAAAAAAGCATATTCTGTTGCAAAACTTCTGCAAGACAAATACCCGCAAAATGAGGACATTGAAATGCTTACAAATACACTAGCAGAAATTGCAAACAGTAGTCCTTTTGAATCAAACGATTTACAAAAAGATTCTGCAAATCAAATACTAGATAAGATTAAAGGTCAAGACAATGCAAAAACAAATGTAAACGAAAATTTTGATATAGCATTTAATAATAGATACATTAAAGACAGTACAATAACAGAAAACTACTCTGACAGAAACGATGATTTTGGCATTGAAGATGAAGACATATCTGAATTTAAAAAAAGCAAAATCCCAGAAAAAATAAACTCAAATACAAAGCCAAAAGAAGAAGATCAAACAATACAATCCCCAAATCCCAAATTAAACGCTAATGATCAAAAAAATTTTTTTAATTTGGAAAAACTAAAAAAAAATTTAAGTGAAAAATTAAATAACGAAAATATTTTAAACAATTCTCAAAAAATAGAAAATAATAAACAAAACACAAATTCTTCCAAAGAAGAAAATTTAGAGCGTATTTTCAAAACCCCAGACAACAGGAAATATTTAAACAACGATAATGCTACATCTTTAAAAAAAATTTCTTCAAATTCTAAAAAAGAAAGTAATATTCCTCTATCCAGTAAAACAATAATAGAGAAAATTCACAGACCATATAGTTACTTAATAAAAAAAGAGCTCTATGAAATATTAGACGATATTAATACTGGTAGAGTCACACTTGGAAAAAACAGATTAAAAGAATTAATTAAAAAAGGTTTAAGTGACAAATTTCAAAAAGTAAATGAGTTGATTGAAAGTCTAAAACATAAAGAAGCCTCTAATTTACTATTAACCTTGATAAAAAAAGATATTGAACCAAATTTAATTAATATACCAAAAGATCCTTACAAAAAAAACATTTTTCAATTAAACAAAGAAGACAAGAAAATACAACACCTAGAAGACCTTAAATCTAAGGTTTATTCTATAAAACCTATTGATCTTGAAAATCCAAAAACCCGTCAGCAAGTCATTAAAGATCTAAATGAATTCTTGACAATCAGTCCCAATGACACACATGCCTCTAAAACTTTAGCTCAAGCTAATAAAATACAATACTTAGAAGACCTTAAATCTAAGGTTTATTCAATAAAACCTTTTGATCTTGAAAATCCAAAAACCCGTCAGCAAGTCATTAAAGATCTAAATGAATTCTTGACAATCAGTCCCAATGACACACATGCCTCTAAAACTTTAGCTCAAGCTAATAAAATACAATACTTAGAAGACCTTAAATCTAAGGTTTATTCAATAAAACCTTTTGATCTTGAAAATCCAAAAACCCGTCAGCAAGTCATTAAAGATCTAAATGAATTCTTGACAATCAGTCCCAATGACATCCATGCCTCTAAAACTTTAGCTCAAGCTAATAAAATACAGAACTTAGAAGACCTTAAATCTAAGGTTTATTCAATAAAACCTTTTGATCTTGAAAATCCAAAAACCCGTCAGCAAGTCATTAAAGATCTAAATGAATTCTTGACAATCAATCCCAATGACGCACATGCCTCTAAAACTTTAGCTCAAGCTAATAAAATACAGCACTTAGAAGACCTTAAATCTAAAGTTTATTCAATAAAACCTATTGATCTTGAAAATCCAAAAACCCGTCAGCAAGCCATTAAAGATCTAAATGAATTCTTGACAATCAATCCCAATGACGCACATGCCTCTAAAACTTTAGCTCAAGCCTATGAAAATAATGGAGATTTACTAAAAGCAGAAAATGTATATGAAAAAATTACTAAACTCGCAAATACCAAAGAAGATTACTATAAACTTGGAATCATTAGATTCAAGCTTAAAAAGTTTGAACACTCAATAGAATCATTTGATCAAACAATAAGACTCGACCCAAAACATAAAAAAGCACATAATAACAAAGGAATAGCTTTAATGATGCTAAATCAAAACAAAAAAGCAATAGAATCTTTTGAAAAAGCAATACAAATTGATAAAAATTATGACACTGCCTACTACCAAAAAGGAATAGCAGAAGAAAAAAATGGGGATATGCAACAAGCATTTGAAAGCTTCAAAAATGCCTACAATCTCAACAAAAAACTCAATTACGCACTAAAAGCTGGAATAGTATCAAACAATTTAGGCAATTTCAAAAACAGTGAAGAGTATTTGGGTTTTTTTAACGACAATACAAAAAATCCTAACGAAATTGCTATTTATAACCTATCAATAGCAAAATTTGAGAACAATAAATTTGAAGAATCTCTTGAAACAATAAATAAGGCTATCAATTTAAATCCAGAAAAAATTGAATATTTATATTTAAAAGCATCTATAAATCTTAAAAACAAAAATTACCAAAATGCTATATCACTTTACAACTTAGTAATTGCAAAAAACCCTGAAAATACTTCAGCCTATATAAACCTAGCAAAAGCATACGAAAAATTAGGAAATAAGACTCAAGCAATTTCAACTCTTGAAAAGATAATAAACAAAAACAATAAATTAGCCTTAAACAATCTTGGAATACTTTACAAAAAAGAAAAAAAATATCAAAAAGCAATTGAAATTTTTGAAAAAGCAATAATCAATTCAGATATTGAAGCAAAATATAATCTTGCAACAACTCTAATTGAAATTAATGATAACGCAAGAGCTAAAGACCTTCTAAAGGAATATACAAAATTAAAACCAAACAATCCAGAAGCCCTACATGCGCTCGGAATAATAGAATATAATGAGAATAATAATGATCAAACATTAAGAGAGCTTGTTAAAAAATTTCCAAATTACAAAAAAAATGAAAATATTAAAAAAATCATAGGAATATAAATTTCAATGAACAAAATAAGATTCTTAGATAAATACTTAGTTCAAAAAATAGCAGCCGGAGAATCAATAGACAGGCCATGTTCAATATTAAGAGAATTGCTAGACAATTCAATAGATTCTGGAGCTACTAAAATTGAGGTCTTTCTTGAAGAAGGGGGAATTCACAAAATTTTAATAATAGATAATGGAAGCGGAATAAGTCAAGAAGATCTAAAAATCTGCTATCTACCACACACTACTTCAAAAATATCCTCAGAAGAAGATTTAAGAAAAATAGAAACTCTAGGATTTAGAGGAGAAGCTCTATCTAGTATTGCAATTTGCTCCAATATTTCAATAACAAGCTCAACAACTGGCAATGAAAGCTATCAAATAGAGGTAGAAAATGGAATTGAAAAATGCTTTAAAAAACAACCGGCCATAAACGGAACAATAGTAGATGTTACAAAAATATTCCACAACTTTCCAGCAAGAAAAAGATTTCTAAAACAAGAACCCATTGAAACAAAAATGTGTTTAAAAGTTTTAGAAGAAAAAATAATAACCCATCCCGAAATCAATTTTGAAATTAATTTAAATCAAAAATTAAGAAAAATTTACTTTAAAGAATCATTAATTGATAGAGTACAAAATGTATATGGAAATGTAATAGACAATAACAAATTTAGGATCTTAAAAAAAGAACATGAAAATATAAAATTAGAAATATTTTTAGCACCAGCTAATTTTTCTAAAAAAAGCAAAAGACATATTAAAACATTTGTCAACAGAAGACCTATTGATCAAAAAGATCTCTTAGAAGCAATACTTAATGGACACAGTAGAATACTTTCCCCAGGTAACTTCCCAATATGTTATTTATTTTTAGAAATAAACCCTGAATATATTGACTTTAATGTCCATCCTCAAAAAAAAGAAGTAAGATTTTTCAATCTTCCTTTTTTATTTAAACTAATCTCTGACAATATAAATAATTTTTTCAATAAAGACATAAATAACTACAACGACATAATAATAAAAAGACAATTAACAGAAGATCATAATTTAATAGAAATGATGAGTCAACCAGAAAACTTTAATAAAACTGACACATATGACGTTCCACAAAACAAAAATTTAGAAACAGAAGATAATATAAACGAACCAAACAAAAACATAATACAAAACGATATTAACCTTATAAGGTATAATTCAATCATACAAAACAGACCATCACTTAAGGAAAACATTACAAACATTTTCTCTGACAACTTTTTAGAATTTGAAGAGCTGACAAACAAACCTGAAAAAGAAGAAATAAAATTCAACTACATTGGGCAAGTATTATCTGAATTTTTGATTGTTGAAAAAGTAAATGAAATTTACTTCATAGACCAACATGCAGTTCACGAAAAAATAATATATGAACAACTTAGAAATTCAAAAAAAACTGTTCAAAAGCTTTTAATACCAATTGAATTCACAATAGCTGATAAAAACACAGAAGAAATTGTAGATAGTGAAATAGAAGAATACAAAAAAATGGATATTATAATCTCTAAAATAGGCCCTAGAAAATATCAACTTGAATCTATTCCTAACATTTGCAATCAATATGAAAATACTCTTATTCACTTTTTTCAATCAAGAAGAAGTAGAACAATAAATTCTCTTGAATCTGATTTATATGCAACTATTGCCTGCAGAAAAGCTGTTAAAACAAATGACATATTAAGTGTTGAATTTAGCAAATTCTTAATAAATGAATTTTTTAAACTAGAAATCAAACATTGTCCTCATGGACGAAAAATTTATTATAAAATATCTAAATTTGAGCTTGAAAAAAAAGTTGACAGAGCATAAAATAAAGCGGGGTTCCCATGATAAAAAAAATCAAATCAGAAATCAGCTCATTAAAACTAGAAAAAGAAAAAAGTTTAATTGAACTTGGAAAAATATTAAAAAATAATAATATAGTAGAATTAAAAAATTTAAATCACTATCCTAATCTAAAATTAGCAGAAAAAGAATTGTACCAAATGACAAGCAATTTAAGTAAATCAGAAGAAAATGAAAACACATTAAAAAATTTAAACAAAAAAATTTCTATTCTTAAAACAGAATATAAATCTGTCAGCAAATTATATAAAATAAAACTTAAAGAAATTGCTAAAACAATAATCAAAATTTATCCTCAAAATTTAGAATTAATATCAAAATACAATATGAATTTTTCTAAATTGAAACTTGAAAAATATAAAAAAATAGAATTAGCAAGTGATTTTAAAACAAAAAATTCTTTACAAAAAGTAATACTTAAAGTCACCTCAACAATAAACAACATTATAAATATGATAAATGTATATAAAATATCAAAAGAATTCGAAAAACAAATATTAACAAAATATTACCTTTCTGAAAACTTGGAAAGCATAATAAATGAATTTTCATTAAATAAAAAATTAAATAATGCAATTATTAAAGAATTTAAAATAATAAATGAAATCAAAACAAATATAAAAAACATAAAAGAAGAAATAAAACAAATAATATATATAAGTAAAAAAGAAAAAACATACAAAAAAAATCAAATTAAAAATGAAATTAATGTTATTATAAAAAATAAAGAAAATATTTTAAAAAAAATTGCTGAAGAATTTATTGAAACCACAAAAAAAGATAAAATTACAGCTAACAACAATGCAATCAGCTTGGCAATCCAAAAAATAGAAAAAATAAACCAAAAAATATTAAACTTGGGTAATGATTTAATAAAAATAACAAAACAGGAAGAAATAAAAAACATTCAACAAAAAATGCAAGTTCTAGCAAAAGAAAAAGATAAAATTAATAACAAATTAGATGCATTAACTTCTAAAATAGAAGTTATTCAAAATGAACTTGACAATGAATAAAAAATAAATATAATAAATTAAAGCTAAGGGCCCATAGCTCAGTTGGTTAGAGCACCCGACTCATAATCGGTAGGTCCCAGGTTCAAGTCCTGGTGGGCCCAATTTGATCTTTTTAATTGACCTTAAAAAAAAGATTTGAATTTTTTTCAACATAATAAAAACTTATGTAATTATCCAATGTTTTATCAATCTCTAAGGCATCCATTGAATCAATTTTAGCAACCGAAGATGCGGGATATAGCTTATCTTTATAAGTTTTAATAAAAAATACTTTAGAATTACTTAACTTATTTAACATTGCCATATCTTTAGACTTATATACATAATTGTGAACATCATCTAAATCATATTTTGACATACCCAAAGAAACAACAAGCTCTCTACTGTAAACCCTCATGCCCTTATCAAAAAGACGAACACACGAAGTAAAATCTTCAAAAGTTTCATCAAAAAAATTAAACCTCAAATCTCTACAATATAGAATATCCTTGCCAAGACTAGAATCAATAAAGAAAGAGCTATAATTATTATTAATCACTTGAATAAACTCATTGGTGTTTTTATTATCTATTGATAATTTAAAAACATCTTTTGGATTGAGAACTTTAATTGCAAAATCGAAACTCATAAAATAATCTAAACGATTCTCAGTAAAATAATAATTTAACTTATAATCAAGTTCTTTTATCTCTGGATAATTTATTTCGCAAGAACAAACAACACAACAAAAAAACAATATTGATTTAACTTTTAATCCGCTCTGCATACTCTTTAGTTTCAGAATTAACTAAAACCTTATCTCCAACGTTAATAAAAAGTGGAGCTTTTATTACAAGCCCTGTATTAAGAGTAATATTTTTCATTGCGTTCGTTACAGTATCGCCTTTAACAGCTGCTTCAACCTCTACAACTTCAAAAGCAATCTTTGGAGCCAACTTAATATCAATAACCACATTGTCAAACATTATAAGAGAATATATTTCCGACTCCTGCAAAAAAGGCACCTTATCTTGGAAATTAGCACTTTCCTTTAAGTCTAAACTAATCTGATCATAAGTTTCTAAATCCATGAAAACCAAAACGTCTTTGTCTTTGTATAAATACTGAGCACTAACCTCATAAATTTCAATTGCTTCTGCAGTATCTGCCCCTTTTAAAGTTTCTCTAATGACAAATTTGTTTTTTAAGTTCTTAAGCTTTAACCTTACTATTGCCCCTCCCCTACCTGTTTTTGAAAATTCTCTTTCAAGAACAATGTGGGGAGTCCCCTTGATAAGTAAAAAAGAACCTTTTTCAATCTCACCAGATTTCACTACCGCCATTTAAATACCTCACAAAACTTAACATACAAATCTAGTAGTAATTTATACCAAAAAATTAAAATATTTGCTATTATTCCCCAATTACAACTTAATCAATAAAGTTAATTTATAATTGACTTATTTTTAATTAATGCTATTATATACTTAAACAAAGGAGTTTACTTGATGAAAAAATTTGTTATCTTAATTTTTATGCTATCAACAAGTTTATTATACAACTGTAAAAATCAAGACAATGAAAAAATTGTATCAATTGGGGGATCTACAACTGTAAGTCCAATACTAGACGAAATGATTTTAAGATACAATAAAATAAAAAATAATACTAAAGTAACATACGATGCACAAGGAAGTAGTGTTGGCATAAACGGGCTATTTAACAAAATATATAAAATAGCAATATCATCAAGAGATTTGACACAAGAAGAAATTGAACAAGGGGCAAAAGAAACTGTATTCGCTTATGATGCTTTGATTTTCATCACAAGTCCTGAAATAAAAATTACAAATATTACAGAAGAAAATTTAGCTAAAATATTAAATGGAAAAATTCAAAATTGGAAACAAGTGGGAGGTCCTGATGCTAAAATCAACTTCATTAATCGAGATTCTTCCTCTGGTTCTTATTCGTCTATAAAAGACCTACTTCTTAATAAAATATTTAAAACTCACAAAGAATCTCAATTTAGACAAGACGGAATAGTAGTAAAATCTAATGGAGAAGTAATTGAAAAAACAAGCCTTACTCCACACTCAATAGGATATATAGGTCTTGGATACGCAAAAAATTCAATAGAAAAAGGTTTAAATATACTTTCTATAAACAGCACATACCCTACAAAAGAAACAATAAATAGCAATAAATACACCATTAAAAGAAATTTAATAATAGTTACAAATAATAAATACGAGGATAAAAGCGTAACTCAATTTATTGATTTTATGACAAGCTCAACCGGACAAGATATCGTTGAAGAACAAGGTTTTTTAGGGATACAAACATAATTAAATCTAAGAAAAGGATACTTGACTTGCTATTAAGTCAAGTAATACAATATAACACTGAGATGAGCTTTAAGGGATTCTTTTAAAAAATGCATCTAAGCTTAAAGACAAAAAGAAAGATAATTGGAATTATTTTCAAATCTTTTATTCTTATATCTGCAATAGTCAGCTCCCTATCAATAATGTTTTTAGGTGCGTTTATATTAAAAACTGGAATAACACCATTCATTAATAACAAAATTAAAATTTTCAACTTTTTATTTAGCACAAATTGGGATCCTACTAGTAATCTACAAAAATCTTACGGCATCTTATCATTCATTATTAATTCCTTTTTAACTACACTTTTTTCTATTTTAATCGCTTTGCCAATTGGATTGGGATTTGCAATATATCTGCTTGAAAAAGCAAAAGGATTTTATCGAAAATTTTTACAAACAGTAATAGAGCTTTTGGCAGGAATCCCTAGTGTGGTTTATGGATTTTTTGGAAGCACATTTATTGCCGCTTTAGTAAAAAACATTTTTCAAAGAGAAGACAATTTGGGATATAATTTAATAAGCTCATCACTCATATTAAGCATAATGATAGTTCCCACAATAATTAGCGTTTGCTATTCATCACTTAAAGCCGTTCCCAAATCATATAAATTTGCATCTCTTGCATTAGCAGCAACAGACTGGCAAACAATATATAAAATAACAATACCATCGGCTAGTCGAGGCATTTTGGCGGGAACAATATTAGCAATAGGAAGAGCTATTGGAGAAACAGTAGCGGTATTAATGGTCGGAGGGGGCTCTCCTCTTTTTATAAAAAATGTATTTTCTCCCATTAGAACGCTAACTGTAAATATTGCTATGGACATGGGATACGCCTCAGGAGCACACAGAGAAGCTCTTTTCTCTACAGCTCTAGTGTTATTGTTATTTTCAATAATTACAAATTTACTCAAAAATTTTATACTATCTTCAAATAAAAGGTTAAAGCAAAAGTGACCAAAAAAACTCAAATAAACAAACTGATTAACAGGTTCTATTTCTTTATAATCAATTTTATTGCGTATTTTTTAACAGCGCTATTAATTTTTCTAATAGCGTATATATTGTACAACTCTTTATTTTATTTCAAAAAAAAACAAACTTTATTTTTAAACAAAACTCAAAGTTTTGTGCCATTTAAAACAGAAGACAACAAAGAAATACAAATTGCTTTTATTGTTAATAAAAATATAAATATAGATAAAATCTCAATAGAAGACATTTACAACATATATAACAATAAAATTTCACACTGGGGAAGCATTTCAGATCAAGGAATAGATATTATACCTATTGCCAATTCACTCGATAGTATATCTAACAAAGCTATTCTAAGAACAATAATCAAAAATAATGAATTTAATACAAGGTACATAAAAATTGAACCATCTACCAAAAAAATACTTCAGACCATAAATAGCACAATAGGTTCTATAAGTTATTTAACAAAAGAAGAATTCGAATCCCTAAATTTTAAGCGATATTCTAATATTAAAGCTTTAAAAATAAAAACTATGTCTGTACTAATAAGTAAAAAAACTTTAACAAAAAACGAAAATGAAATAATCAATACACTAGGTGTTGATGAAATTGAAAAACTTATTAAAGGTAAAGAAAAATGGGTTAATTTAATATCAAAAGATATTGAATTAAAAATAATAAAATATTTTGATCAAAAAGAAAAAATAATACAAACTATAGAAAAAACAGAAGGTTCACTAGCAATCGTACCTTGGCATTATTTTCAAAGTATTAAAGCGCCCTTTATTAAAATGCATTACTTTGATAAAAGTAGTCCTTTGAATTTAAATTTTATACTATCTATTCCAAGAGATTCTGGTGCATATGGCGGAATTTCTTACTTAATCTTAAATACTTTTTATGTAATATTACTAACAACTGCTATTTCAATATGCATTGGAATAGGGACTGGAATAATGCTTGCCGAATACACTTCTAACAAAATATTTTACAAAATACTATCTATGAGTGTTGACATACTGTCTTCAATTCCTGCAATAATTTTTGGACTTTTTGGACTAATATTTTTTGTGCCAGTTTTTGGAATGGGAATACTTTCAGGAGCAATAACAAGCTCTTTAATGATATTACCAATGATTGTTAAAACAACCGAAGAAGCATTTAAAACAATCCCAAAATCATACAAGTATGCTTCATTCGCATTAGGAGCAAACAAAACAGAAACTATAATTAAAATTATGGTTCCAGCAGCTATTCCTGGAATACTAACAGGAATAGTTCTTGCAATAGGAAGAGCTTTGGGAGAAACGGCTGTATTGCTTTTTACAATGGGAACAAATTTGGGACTTGCAACAAATTTAAATGAACCATCAAGAACATTAACTGTACACTTACTAATGTTATTTCAAGAAGGACACCTGGATAAGGGATTTGGAACGGCTTCAATACTTGTAATAATGATACTCATAATAAATTTAACATCAAAATTTTTAATAAACAAATTATATAGGATTAAATAAGTGGTAAAAGAAAAAGATAAACCAAAAAATGAAATTATAATAGAAACAAAAAATCTAAATTTATTTTATACAGACTTTAAGGCTTTAAATAAAATAAATATCAAAATACTAAAAAATAGCATTACCGCTTTAATAGGCCCATCTGGCTGCGGTAAATCAACATTCTTAAGAACTCTCAACAGAATGAATGACCTTGTTGAAGGCATTAAAATAGAAGGCAATGTAATATATGAGGGGAAAAACATTTATTCAAATAATTTCGATGTCCTAGAGCTTAGAAGAAAAATAGGAATGGTATTTCAAACTCCTAATCCATTTTTAATGTCTATCTACGATAATATAAGCTATGGCCCGAAAATTCACGGAACAAAAGATAAAAAAACATTAGATGAAATAGTAGAACAATCACTAATAAAATCTGCACTCTGGAACGAGGTCAAAGACAAACTTAATACAAATGCCTTAAGCCTCTCAGGGGGTCAACAACAAAGACTCTGCATTGCAAGAACTCTTGCAATAGAACCAAATGTAATATTAATGGATGAACCTACTTCTGCACTCGATCCAATATCAACAGGAAAAATTGAAGAACTAATAATAAACTTAAAAGAAAGTTACACAATAATCATTGTAACTCACAATATGCAACAAGCCGGTAGAATATCTGACAGAACTGCATTTTTCCTTAATGGATGCATTGAAGAAGAAAGTCCAACTGATGAACTATTCTTCAATCCTAAAAATACTAAAACTGAAGAATATATCAGTGGAAAATTTGGATAATTTTAACCTAATGAAACATCAAGAAACATCATTAATGTAAAACCAATAACACCAAATATACTTGGAACTTTATTATCAATGTCTTTTCTCTTAGCTTCAGGTATTAATTGTTCAATTGACACATAAATCATAGCTCCTGCTGAGAAAGCTAAAGCAAAAGGTAAAATTCGGGTAAAAGAATAAACCGCATAAGCACCCATAAGGCCTCCTACAATTTCAACTAATCCCGACATTTGTCCATAATTAAAACATTTTATCAAAGAAACATTACCTCTTCTTAAAGGTAGAGAAATAGCTGCTCCTTCAGGGATATTTTGAATGCCAATGCCAAGCGTAAGAAGCATGGCCCCAACTAAAGTTTGAATATCTGGATTAGAAGCCAAGGCTCCAAAAGCAACTCCAACAGCCAATCCTTCTGGAAAATTGTGCAAAGTAACAGCAGTAAAGAGTAAAAAATCTTTTTTACCGTGCTTCGTCAAATCTTCATCAATAAAAGTAAGTTTGTCAAGATCTGGAACAAATACATCTACAATATATATAAAAAATGCTCCAACAAGAAATCCAAAAACAGCTGGAATCCAAGTAATGTATCCAAGCTCTTCAGCTCTTTCTATAGCCGGCTGAATAAGAGAAAAAAAACTGGCCGCTATCATAATACCTGCTGAAAAACCAAGCATAGCGTCCATTATTTTATTATCTACCTTCCTAAAGAAAAAAACTGCTCCTGCTCCAAAAGCTGTAGTAAACCAAGTGAAAATAGAACCTAAAAGTCCTAATAGTACAGGATGCAAAGTCAACAAATAATCCAAAATTGAGTTTATCATAAAGCCTCCTATTACAATAAATCAACAAATAATAAACAATTTTACTTATCAATCAAAATAGCTTTTATTCTTCTTATACCCGAAGATGAGGATTGTTCTTTTTGTATTTTAAAAGTACCAAGTTCATTGGTATTCTCTACATGAGGGCCTCCGCAAACTTCAAGTGAAAATCCATCTATCTCGTAAACGCTCACCAAATTATCATATTTTTCTCCAAAAAGAGCTATAGCACCTCTTTCTCGAGCTTCACTTAATTCCATTATAGATTTTTTTACAGATAAAGAATTTTTTATCTGCAAATTAACAATGTCTTCAACTTTTTTTATCTCATCATCTGTCATCTTTTCAGAATGAACAAAATCAAACCTTAATCGCTCAGCAGTAATATTGCTTCCTTTTTGTCTAACATGATCACCTAGTACTAATTGAAGTGCCTTATGAAGCAAATGCGTCGCTGTATGCAACTTAGTGGTCTCATAAGTATAATCAGCAAGCCCTCCTTTAAAGACTTTGTCACCCCCTTTCTTTGAAATTTTTTGATGATTTTTAAAATACTCATCAAAACCTAACTTATCAATATTAAAGCCATATTCAAAAGCAAGCTCTTCTGTTACTTCGTATGGAAAACCATAAGTATCGTAAAGTTTAAAAACAATATTACCAGGAATAGTCTTGGAAGGTAAATTTCGTGTTATTTTAATAAATTCTTGCTCACCTTGAAATAAAGTTTTAAAAAACTTTTCTTCTTCTGTGCTCAACTCTTTTTTGATAAAATCTTTTTTTTCTGTTAATTCATCATAAAAAGATCTATAAATAGTCTCTACAGAATCAACAAGATCAGCTAAAAAATGAGATTTTATTCCAAGCTTCTTTGCATATCTAATCGATCGCCTTATTAATCTTCTTAAAACATATCCTTGGCCCAAATTAGAGGGAAAAACAACAGAACTGTCAGCAAGGATAAAGCAAGCCGCTTTAACATGATCAGAAATTATTCTGATACATCTATCATCGTCTTCTTTTTGTCCATAAATTTTACCAGAAATAAATTCTATTCTCTTTATTATAGGTATAAATGCGTCTGTATCATAAACTGAAGATTTGCCCTGCAAGAAAGCAACTGTCCTCTCAAGGCCCATTCCCGTATCGACACATTTTCGATCCAATTCTATGTAATTACCATTTTCATCTTTATTGTATTGCATAAAAACATTATTCCAGATTTCAAAATATTTGCCACAAGAACACGTAATATTGCAATCAAGAGAACACTTAATCTTTCCGGTATCCACATATATTTCAGTATCTGGCCCACAAGGACCTTTAGATCCAACAGGTCCCCAAAAATTATGATCCTTAGAAAGATAATATATTCTATCTTTAGAAATACCCAAACTTTCCCAAACTTTAGCCGTTTCTGTATCACGAGGAATCTCTTGATCGCCTTCAAAAACGCTCACATAAAGGCTATCTTTTGGAATATTCAAATAATCAGAAGACGTCAAAAATTCAAAACTACACCTTACAGAATACTCTTTAAAATAAGCTCCAAGGGACCAATTTCCAAGCATTTCAAAAAAGGTTAAATGGGTTAAATCTCCAACCTCATCAATGTCTCCTGTTCTCAAGCATTTTTGAACATTGACAAGCATATCTCCTGATGGATGTACTTCTCCAAGAAGATAAGGAATAAGGGGCTGCATGCCAGCTGTATTGAAAAGAACTGTAGGATCATTTTCAGGAACCAATGATTTACCCATTATTTCAAAATGTTTTTTTGATTTAAAAAAATCAATATATTTTTTACGTAACTTTTCAAGTGTCATTAAATAAATTCCTCATTTTTTCTATATATTACTAAATCGCCTTTTAAAGTTAAATTTTTAATATAATTAATAAAAGATAGTGTCATAGTTTTTAAATCTTTTTTACTTATTTTTCCTAAAAAAGCTTCTTCATCTAAAATAATTTCTTTACGCCTTTTTGAAACATTTGAAAGCATTTTATCTCTAACCTCATCAGTTTTATCTTTAATAATAATTGCAATCTCTTTGTCTGTAAACTCTCTTAAAATATTATGCAGATCATTATCCATGATTCTCAATATTACATTGATATCAAATATTTTTTCTCGAATTTCACTGTCCACAACAGGATTTAAATCTCGCATATTAATCTTATTAAGCAGACTTTTCTCTTCATTAGAATCCATATAGCTTAAAATATCAACAAGTATCTTAGATCCATCAAGCTTGTCTGTCTTAAGACTACCTTGTATCTTAAATCTATCTTTAAGCTTATTTGAAATTGCCTCTATTGTCTCCATGCTCAATTGTCTTGGTTTAGCAAGATCTTTTACAAATTCTCTCCTATCTTTTTCTCCTAGCATCGAAAAAACATACTTTTTTTGATCTTTATTTAAATAATTATATAATATAACAAGCGTTTTAATGTTCTCATCTTTAATTAATGCCCAAAGTTGTTCATGCTCAATTTGAGATAAATAATCAAAAGGAATAAAAATATCATTGCCAGTAACTTTTTTATAAATTGATTTTGCTTTAGATTTTCCTAAAGTTTTATTCAATAATTCATAAGCAAAGTTATCATCAACCTTAACATACCTTTTTTCATTTCTTAACAACTCTTCAAATTCTTTAATAATATGATCTTTTTCTTCTGGGGCAATATAACTAATCTTTGAAATTTCTCTGGTGATCAATATTATATCCGAATCATCAAGCTCAGACATAATCTTTGCAGATTTTTCAAGTCCAATAGCCAAAAAATATTTTGCAATCTTTGTAACCTTACTCTCTTTGCGAATAAATCCTGGCTTTAAATCATTGATATTGTTAGATTTAGACTCAACAGGTGCTTTATTTTTATTGCCCCTAACTAGATTTATCCAAGATTTAAGCATAGAACCTTGAATCTCTGAATCGGAAAAGTTTTTATTTAAACTTAAAGTATCAACTTCCTCAACAGTTTTTTTGCTTAAATTTTTAGTTTTTTTATATTTAGAAAGCCTAGGATCCTGCATAACCTTCGTCTCTTTTAATGTTTGTAAGAACTAATAAATTGGGATGCTCTTTAAGAAGTCTGGCTGGACATTCATTAATAGAACTATTAAAACCTAAAAAATTTTCTAAAGCACGCTTTTTTTCAACTCCCATAAATAACAAAACAACGGCTTTTGAATTAAACAAAGATTTTGGCGTCAAACTTATTCTTTTACTAGGAAATTTAGGAGAATTGTATTCATATTGATAACCTTCTACGTCTGAAAACAACAGTTTGCTTGAAGGGAAAAGAGATGCAATGTGACCATCCTCACCGGCAGAAACCAAAATAAAATCAAAAATATTAAACCTAGAATTAAATTCAATATTATAGTCATAAATAGCTGTGGTTTCGTCTATTTCGTTATAAGTAAAAGCATGAAATTTGGAAATACTTATTAAATTTTTATCAACCATTTTGGAAAAAAAATTTTTATTTAAAAGACTATAATTGCTATTTTTGTTATTCAATGGAACACACCGTTCATCAACTAAAAAAAAATGTGATCTTTTAAAAGAAAAATTTTGTTTAAGAAAAACACTTAAAAAAGTAACTATGCTTCGACCACCACAAATTCCAATACTCGTATATTTATCTTTATCTATATTCATATTAAAAAAATCAAAAAATCTATTTTTTAAATAATTTTCTTCATCAGAATATAAAAATTCCATTTAATTTCCTTTAATACATATTAATCTAAATAATAAAAAACGGTAAATAATAAGAAATGGTTGCAACCATTCTTAATATTCTTTGAGGATAAAGTTTTTGGTTACCAAAGCTTCTATCAAATGAAAAAAATTCAAAGTACTTTTGATTTGCATTTTTAATTTTACTTAATTTGGAAACAAAATGTTTTACAAATTCCAAAGCTGCCAATTTTGCATTTATTATTGAATTTGTAAACATTTCGGACCTTACATCATTGATTTTATTAAAATAATATTTTAAACCTCCATTGTTACTAACCAATAGACCTTGATCATGAAGCTTAACAATATTTTTTTCTACTATTTTCATTTTCTCAACACCAATTGTATTGGCAATTAAAGAAACATACATGCTGTATCTATAATAAAAGTTTTTATAACTTTACTCATTAAACATAAATCCTATTTATTATATGGTCTTCATTAAATCCCCATTTAATAAAAAAGTTTTTAATCTTATTAGATAAATTTAAATTATTTACTTTAATACTGCCACCAACCGTATCAAAATCCAAATCATATTGTAAATTCCAACTTAAAGATGTTAAAAAGATTTCTTTTCCACTTATCCCTTTAACTGTAATATAATTACCATTCTTGGTGCTAACGTTTTTTATTATATAAGAAATTATAATTGACAATGCCAAGAAAAGTAGTAAAAAAAATAAATCTTTTCTTCCAAACAAAGACAATTCCTCCTAAAAATAAGAACAAATAATTGTTAAATTAGCTCGTTTATTCTAACATATTATGTAATGTTAATAAATCGCAAAATATCAATAGCTCCAATGGTAAACATTACAGATGAACATTTCAGATATTTAATAAGACTTTTATCAAAAAAAGTTACATTATATACCCCAATGATTTCTGCAAAGTCAATAATTATGGGTGATGTAAAAAAAATTGTAAAACAAACACCCCTAGAATCACCAATTGCAATTCAAATAGCAACAAATTCTAAAAATGATGCTCTTAAAGCCATTCAAATTCTTGAAAAATACTTCAATTTTGATGAATATAACCTTAATGTTGGATGCCCATCTCTAAAAATCCAAAATGCAAATTATGGAGCTTGTCTAATGAACAACGCTAATCAAGTAGGTGAAATTTTAAAAACAATGAAAGAAAGCACAAATAAGCCTGTTTCAATTAAACATAGATTGGGCATAAGGCTTTTAACTAGTGATTACAAAAATGAAAGTTACTCTGAGGTAAAAAATTTTGTAAGAATAATCTCAGATTTCGGCATCAAAAATTTTATTGTACATGCAAGAGTTGCAATATTAAAAGGATTTTCTCCTAAAAATAATAGAAATATCCCAAAATTAAGACATGAATTTGTATATAATCTCAAAAAAGAGAACAAAAATTTATTTATTGAAACAAATGGAGGAATCAACAACTCAGAGCAAATTAAAAAACATTTGTCTGCTGTTGATTCTGTTATGATTGGAAGAAGTGCTTTTGAAAATCCATACTTTATTGCAAAGGCCTCAAGAGAATTTCTAAACGAAACTGATGAAATTCCCACAAGAAAAGACATATTGATGCAAATGGTAGAATATATTAAAGAATACGAAAATTATTTGTCAATAAATATATTATTCAAACATCTTATGGGAATAACATTTTCCAAAGAAGGAGCTAAAAAATTTAGACAAAATTTAACAGCACCATTTCCAAAAAACCTAAAAAAACATGAAATATTGCTAAAAGCTATAGAAACATTGCCAGAAAACATACTAAATTCTAATTCTTAAAAGGAATGTAATCAAACCCTGTATATTTAACCAAACTTTTAGGAATCCTAACTCCTCCCTTTTCATCTTGAAAGTTTTCAAGTATAGAAATAATAACTCTAGTTGTAGCTATTGCTGTTCCATTTACCATGTGTGCAAATTTATTTTGCCCATCTTGATCTTTATATCTAATCTTAAGCCTTCTTGACTGATAATCTGTACAATTTGATGTTGAGGTAACCTCCCCATAGCTACCTTTGCCATCTCTTCCAGGCATCCATGCTTCGATATCATATTTTTTATATGCTGGGGAACCAAGATCAAAAGAACAAATATTTAAAACCCTATAAGGAATCTCAAGCTCAGTAAAAATTTGCTCTTGGATACCCAAAAATTCATCATGAATAACCTGAGATTCTTCTGCTTTACAAAAACAAAACATCTCCACCTTGCTAAATTGATGAACTCTATAAAGACCTTTTGAAAGCTGCCCGTATGTTCCAGCTTCTTTTCGAAAACAATGTGAAAATCCTGCCATTTTTATTGGCAAAGTGAGATCTATTATTTTATTATAATAGTATCCACCAAGCGTAATTTCAGAAGTACCTACAAGATATTTATCTGTACCTTCAATCTTATAAATATTGCTTTCATTACCACGAGGATTAAAACCAATCCCCTCAACTATAAACTCTCTTGCAACATCAGGGGTAATAAAAACATCAAAACCTTTTTCTCTTAATTTATTTAAAGAGAAATTAATTAAAGCAATTTCTAAAAAAACTGCTTCATTTTTAAGATAATAAAATTTATTCCCGCTAACCTCACGTGCTCTGTCAAAATCTAGAAGATCTAAATCTCTGCCGAGCTCTAAATGGTCTTTTGGCTTAAAATCAAAATTTGGAATAACTCCAACTTTTTTTATCTCAAAATGATCTTCCTCGATATTACCAATAGGCACATCAGGCGACAAAATATTGGGTACTCGCCTATTTTCAAGGTCAAAATCAATAGATACTCTCTTAAGCTCTTCTTCCAGATCAATAAGCTGTTTTTTTAAAATCTTTCCGGTTTCTATTAAAGAAATTCTCAAACCCTCATCAAGATTTCTCTGCATTTTAGAGGAATTTTCATTTCTTTTTGCATTAAGTTCACCAATTTTAGTAATTATTTTTTTTCTCTTATCATCAAGATAAATTAACTTATCAATATCTAAAACAAGGCCTCTTGCTTTAATACTTCTCTTAACAAGATCAAGATTATCTCTAATAAATTTCAAATCAAGCATCTTATCTCCTAAGATATGTCATAAGTAAAATTTTTAAACAAAATTAAAAATTACAAATAATATTAATTCATATCAAGGTTATTATATAATATCTTATAACAGGATTAGAATAAATATTGCAGGGAGAAATCGTAGTATGCTAAATCCAAGAACAATAAAAGTAACTTTTGTGTTAATATCTACATTAATGATTTTTAACGGATGTGCAAAAAAAACTACCAAAATCAATTTTAAAGATATTAACTCAAATAGCAACGAAATGAATTCTTTAATAATAAATTCAATGAGTTCAAAAGAAGAATCAAAATTTTATGAATACAATATTAGAATACCCAAGCTAATAATTGAAGGAAAAGAAAAGGGAAATCTTGAAGAATTTAATACTGAGCTTAACGAATATGTAAGTCAAATTGTAGCAAGACTTGATATTGTTAGTAACGAGCTTAAACCTGAGGACAAAAAATTTAGCTTAAAAATAGACTATGAAATTCACTATGGGTACAACACTTATACAATAATACTTATTGCAACTCAAGAAATACATAATAGTCCTATTACAAATTACAGAACCTATTACATTCAAGATAACGGACATTATATTTATAACATTGACGACATAATTAAAACAGATGAAGCATTCCCATTTTTTATAAAAAAAATTAAAGAAAAAATTTTACCTAACGAATTATTATTTGATTTACAGCAAGCAGTAATTTACTTTGAAAACAAAAAAATTATTATTAAATTTCCAGAATACACATTTAAACTGGACGATACAGAGGAGCTACAAAACATATTTGAATTTAATGCAAGCGAAATAGAACAATTTGTAAAATAAGGATTAAAACCATAAATGAAAAGGAAAAAAATTTTTAAGCTAATTTCAAAAACTTATTTAGAAGAATATGATGCAGAAGGATCTTATTTTAAACACAACAGCGGTCTTGAAGTATTTCACTTAAAAAGTGATTCTTTTAAAGAACATGCATTTTGCATAGCTTTCAAGACAATACCTTCAAACAATACCGGGGTTGCACATGTTTTAGAACATACAATTTTTTGTGGTTCTAACAAATATAAAATAAAAGATCCATTTCTTTATCTATTAAAGGGGAGTCTAAACACATTTTTAAATGCAATGACATTCCCAGACAAAACCATCTACCCAGCAGCATCAACAATCGAAAAAGACTATTTTAATTTATTTCATATCTATGCCGATTCTATATTTCACCCGCTGCTTAAAAAAGAATCATTTATGCAAGAAGGATACAATATAAATCCAAAAGATTTTAAAGTATCTGGAATTGTTTTTAATGAAATGAAAGGTAGCTACTCAAATAAAAATTCTCTAATCAACGAAATAGTAAGTAGTTCTCTTTTTGAAGAAGGAGCATATAAATACGATTCGGGTGGAATTCCAACAAATATTATTGATCTTACCTATGAAAGTTTTTTAGATTTTTATAAAAAATACTATACACTTGAAAACTGCAAAATATTTTTATGTGGGAATACTCAGACTGAAAAAAATCTAAATTTCATTGAAAAATATATAATAAGGCCTTATAAAAAAGAAAAAAGCAATGTTAATATTGAAATAGAAAACGTTAAAAGATGGGAAAAAGGAAAAAAATTAACATACAAAATTCCTAAAGAAAACGATAATACTCTTGGAGGGGTATACACAATAAATTGGCTTTGCACAGAAATTAACAACATTGAAGACAGTATTGGTCTTGAAATTCTCTCAGAAATACTCTTGGATGATTCTTGTTCATTCACAATCAATATCTTAAAAAGCGGGATTGGCGAAGATATAGCTCACGTTAGCGGAATCAATACGGATTTAAAAGAATCCATTTTTTCATTTGGGCTTCAAAATGTTGTTGAAAAAAAAGAAAAAGAATTTAAAAATTTAATTTTTAGTGAGCTTAAAAATTTAGTAAAAAATAAAATTCCAAAAGAGCTAATAAAAGGAATTCTTTTTGGCTACGAATTTGCTCTAAAAGAAGAAAAAGGGCAAAATTTCCCCATTGCTTTAATGATAAAAAGTTTTAAAGGATGGCTAAATGGCATGCATCCAATCAAAACATTGCAAACAAGCTACTATATAAATGAAATTACAAATAAATTAGAAAAAGGAATTGATTACTTCGAAAATTTAATCGAAAAATATTTAATACTTAACAATCATTACACATTAATAAGCTTTATTCCATCACATGATACAGAAAAAGAAATGGAAGAAGAAATTGAAAAAAAATTAATGACAAAGGAAATTGAAATTAAACAAAATCCAGAAGAATTTTTACAATTTAAAAAAGACTATAATCAGTTTAAAAAATACCAAAATAAAAAGGATTCTAAAGCAGATATAGCAAAACTTCCTTTACTAAAAATAGAAGATTTACCAAAACAAATAGAAAAAAGTTTAGATCTTAATGAAATAAAAGAACTAAATTTACATTCTTTTAAATTTAAAAATAACAATATTTTTAATGTAAACTTATTTTTTAAACTAAATTTTTTAGAAAAAGAAGATTATATATACCTATCTTTATTCAAAAGAGCTCTCCAAGATTTATCTACAAGAAACTATTCTTACATAGATATTAACAATAAAATCCAAAATACTTTAGGACAAATAAATATATCTGAAAATTACGACGAAAATATTAATGAAAACATTTTAAATTCATTTAATATTAGCTTTAAATCTTTTAACCATAAGGTTAAAGAATCATTTGAACTGATCAAAGAAATTTTAATTAATATTAACTTCCATGATTATGAGAGGTTAAAAGAAATAACACTAAGCTTAAAAAACGATTTTAAATCTTTATTAATTCCCAAAGGACATCTTTTGGCAATATTAAGGTCCAAATCAAAGCTAAAATTAAATGAATATTTAAAAGAATTACAAAATGGAATAACAGGTAGAGAATTTTGGCAAAAAATAAAAATTGATACAGAGTCTTTAAAAGAAATCGCAAATAAATTAGACAATCTAAAAAATAAAATAATTTTAAAAAACAATCTATCTGCGCTAATAATGGGAAACACTGACGATATTCTTAAAACCTTGGAAAATGAATTTTTTAATCTAAAAGAAAACCTAAAAGAAAATAATTATTACGATGGATTGCTCAATATCGAGACAAACAACAAAACATTAAAAGAAATAATAATTATCCAATCAAAAGTAGCTTTCAATGCCATATGTTTTCCTACTTACAAAATCAACGATGAGAATTATCCAAAAGCAAATTTTTTAGAGCATATATTAAGAAGTGGAATTTTTTGGGAAAAAATAAGGGTAATAGGCGGTGCATACGGAGCAAGCGCATCGATTGCTAACGGAATTTTCTCTTTTGCATCCTACAGAGACCCTAATTTTATTAAAACGTACCAGGCTTTCGAAAACTCTTTAGAAGAATTAGTTAATAATAAAATGACAAATGAAGAGATTTATACCTACTTAATAGGTTTAATAGGAAACAATATCTATGTAAAAACTAAAGCTACAGAAGCTTTGCAAAGCTATAGAAGAAAAATGTTAAATATTAGTGATAGTTTAAGACAAGCCATTCGAGATGCCTACTTTACAATTACACCCCAAGATATTAAAGAAACATCCGAAAAGATTCTAACACAATTAAAACAACACAATAGCATTGCATCTTTAGTAAATAACCAAACATATGAAGAAGAAAAAAACAATCTGGAAAAATTAATAGGAAAAGAATATAACGTAAAAAAAATTTATTAATACTTTCTCAAAATCTCATGCAAAAAACTAATAAATTTTTAAATTTTTAGGACTTTTTATACCTTTTATTAAATTTATCAATTCTTCCTGCAGCATCAACAAACTTTTGTTGACCAGTATAAAAAGGATGTGATTTACTTGTAATCTCCACAGTAATCAGTGGATATTCCTTTCCATCAATATATTTAATAGTTTCCTTTGAATTTAAAGTAGACCTGGTTAAAAACATTGCTCCATTTGATCCGTCTTTAAATACAACTAAATTATTTTTAGGATGTATATCTTTTTTCATAAAACCTTCCTTTTAACCTTCACTAAAGTTTAATTGACATTAGAAATAATGTCAATTTTTTTAATTACCATTACTCATTGTCTTT
This sequence comes from Borreliella valaisiana VS116, assembly GCF_000170955.2. Lineage (NCBI taxonomy): Bacteria > Pseudomonadati > Spirochaetota > Spirochaetia > Spirochaetales > Borreliaceae > Borreliella > Borreliella valaisiana. The sequence goes on from NZ_ABCY02000001.1 coordinate 235,897, forward strand.
AAAAAGATCTCATTATTTTTGCTTTTTTTCATCTTTTCTATCAGAACTTCAACTCCCTCATAATCATCAACACCTCCTAATATTCTTCTAATAAGCAAAATCTTAGAGCGCTCCTCTTCACTAAGAAGTAACTCTTCTTTTCTGGTGCCTGACTTTTTAATATTAATAGCAGGGAAAAGTCTTCTGTCTGCCAAACTTCTATCAAGAATTAATTCCATATTACCGGTACTTTTAAATTCTTCAAAAATAACTTCATCCATTTTACTACCAGTATCAACCAAAGCAGTAGCTATAATAGTCAAACTTCCCCCTTCTTCAATATTTCTAGCAGATCCAAAAAACCTCTTTGGCTTATGAAGAGCATTAGAATCTACTCCGCCTGATAAAATTTTACCAGAAGTTGGCATAGTTTGATTATATGCCCTTGCAAGCCTTGTAATAGAATCAAGCAAAATAACAACATCTTTTTTGTTTTCAACAAGCCTTTTTGCCTTTTCAATAACCATCTCTGCTACCTGCACGTGCCTACTAGCCTGCTCATCAAAATTAGATGCAATCACTTCGCCTTTAACACTACGAATCATATCTGTAACTTCTTCTGGTCTCTCATCAATAAGCAATATCATCAAAATAACATCCGAATAATTGGTAGTTATTGCGTTAGCTATTTTTTGAAGCAAAGTGGTCTTTCCCGCTTTTGGAGGGGACACTATTAAAGCCCTTTGTCCCTTACCTATAGGTGAAAAAAGATTAATAAGCCTTGTAGAAATATTGCAATTTTCATATTCAAGATTCAATTTAATATTAGGATAAAGAGGGGTTAAATTATCAAAAGGTATTCTGTTTTGAGCAAACGTAGGATCTTGATTATTAATAGATTTAATTTTAACCATGGCAAAAAATCTCTCACCATCCCTAGGCGATCTAATTTGACCATATAAAATATCACCTGTCCTTAAATTAAAAAGTCTAATCTGAGAAGGAGAAACATAAACATCATTACCTCCTGAAAGATAAGAATTTGATGCAGTTCTCAAAAATCCATAGCCATCACTAAGTACATCAAGCACACCTGTAAATAAAACATTAATATTATTTTCACTTAATATTTTCACCAATAAAAATATTAATTCGGTTTTTTTCATTGTTACAGCAATAGTATGATTGGTTCCAAGACCTTCAACAATTTTTCTAACCTCTGTAATTGGCTTGTCATAAAGTTTTTCAACCTCTAAATAATCTTTTCCATTAAAAAACTTAATGATATTGCTTTGCTCTAAAGTTTTAATGTTATTTTCTAAGCCCGAAGCAGGAATATCATAATCAAATTCAGAAAATACTACACCATTTGAATCCTTTGCACTACTTAAATCTGAAGATTTTGTCACGTTAGATGCAGAATCCTTTTTGGCAACAACTTTAACCACTTTTTTTTTCAAATTATCTTCAATCTTAAACTCTTTAGAAACATCCAACCGCCTTACTTCACTTTCTAAATCAAATCCACCATTTTTTTTATCCATAATTTCCTCTACGAATTAAATTTTTGAGAAAGGATTTTATAAAAATCTACTTATTATTAATTAATAAAAAATACCGACCCTATTGTAAAGTATCTTTTATTTGTGAAACGGTGAAAGAAAACAAATCTACAATTTCATTAGATTTTATCATTTCACACTTACCATCAAAAATTATATTATCATTAATAAATATTTTTTTTGTCTTTACATCCCCATATATTTTACAACCACTGTTTAAATAAACTTTACTAGCAGCATTTACATTGCCCTTCAAAATTCCTTCTAGTATTAATGTATCACAAATTACCACATCGGTGATAACCTTACTGTTCTTACCAATAAAAAGCACACCCCCTTTCGAAGATATTTCACCCTCAAAAGAAGAATCGAGATACAAAGTTCCTTCAAATTTTAATTTTCCTCTAAAAGTTAAACTAGAATCCAGTTTACAGTCCCATTTATAAGAATCTACCAAATTAACCGGCATTTAACCTTTAATACCCCACACTCTCTCTTTTAAATCTTTGCCTGGACGAAAATATGCAACATGATGATCTAAAACCTTAACATATTCCCCTGTTTGAGGATTGCGAGCATTTAAACGTCCCTTTCTTTTTCTAACTTCAAATGTACCAAAAGATCTAAACTCAATAACATTATTCGAACAAAGATTACTCTTAAGCTCTTCAAAAAAAGCATCTATTACAAGTCTTATGTATTTTTTTTCTAATTTTAGATTATTATTCCTAATATTCAAAGATATTTGATCAACAATATCTGACTTAGTAATCTTTGGTCTTCTTGGAAAAGACATAAACTAATTTCCTTACTTTAACAGCAAAACATTTAAACGAGATTTTTTTCTAGCGGCCTTATTTTTATGAATTATTCGCTTTCTAGCAGCAGTGTCTAGTTTTTTTGCAACAAACTTAAAAAATTCAATAGCTTCGTCTTTCTTACCCGCTTTAATCAAGTTGATACAGCGTTTTTCTATTGTTTTTAATTCACTTTTTACACTTACATTTCTAATCTTTCTTTTTAAATTTTGACGAGAGCGCTTCAATGCAGATGCATTTTTTCTCAAGTGATACTCCTTAATTTATTAAACAATGAATTTAATATACCAACTAATTTAAATATAGTCAATCAAAGCTTAAGTTAATTCAGTATTATAATTCTGATTAATATATTCAAAAACCTTTTGCATGGAATAAGAAATTTTTTTATTCAAAATATATACTTTTTTTGCCGAATGATTCCCTTTATAAGAAAAACATAAATAATTTTTATTGTTAAATTCAAATTCTCTGGTAATAAAAATTTTTTCAAAAAATTCATAAAAATAAATTTCACCTTTAAAGATTTTTCTTTCATAAATTGAATCTTTTCTAAATTCATAAAATAACACTACATTACTAATAACCAAAAAATCACCTAACAAAACTTTAATGTCAATAAAACAAATAAATAAAAAAATGAATATATTGCTTAATGAAATATAATAAACTAATAAACTAATTATAATACGAGCTAAAAACATGCAAAGATAGGCATAAGACAAATAATATCTTATTGGAAAATTTTCCAATTTTGAAATAAACAAATCTTTTCTTTGTAATTTAAGCTCTTTGAATAATTCACTTGAACCATTGCCTATCAAAAAACAAATCTTAATCTTTTTTTTATTTTTTAATTTTAAAATCAAAACATTGTCTGTCAATCTTTTTTCAAACGAAATAATGTCATTAAAATCAAAATTATAACTTAAAAAATTACTCTTATAATAAATCTTAGATCCCTTAAAAGAAATAGAACAAAAATATCTTAAATAAAAAAGAATTACAAAAAAATTTACTAAAAGAAGCCCCAGAACAAAGTAAAAAAAATTTGTATCATACAAAAATAAATAAAGCAAACAAATTGAAATATTGAAAACAAACAAGCTAATTAATTTTATATTATTGAAAAATAAATTACCCATAATATAAAATAAATCTAAACATTAAATTTAAAAAAGATTACATCTCCATCTCTTACCAGGTATTCTTTACCTTCAATTCTAACAAGTCCTTTCTCTTTTAGTTTTTGAACACTTTGAAATTTAAACAAATCCTCACAAGAATAAACTTCTGCTTTAATAAAACCCCTCTCAAAGTCACTATGAATTATTCCAGCAGCTTTAGGAGCTTTCGTACCCTGTTTAAATGTCCAAGCTCTAACTTCTTGCAAACCTGCTGTAAAATAAGTTCTAAGCCCCAAAGTATAATAGGCTTTTTTTATCAAATTACTAAGACCGCTATCATTTATTCCAAATAATTCTAACATTTCATTTTTATAAGATATATCCTTTATTCCAGCAAGCTCGGCTTCAATTTTGGCACATAATATTAAAAAATCATTTTCTTCTTTCAAAGCAATATTTTTTACAATATCTGTATATTTATTGCCACTAAGTGAATTTTCATCGACATTACAAACATACAAAACTTTTTTAAAAGTCAAAAGATTTAACGTTCTAATAAAATTGTATTCGAAATCATCAAATTCAAACTCAATAGCAGGATTCATATTGCTTAAATGATCTTCAAGTCTTTTTAGCATTAAAACAATTGCCTTAGAAGATTCACTAATTTTTTTATCAGTGCTTTTAACATTTTTTTCTTGCTTTTGAAGGCTTTTTTGAACAGTTTCAAGATCTGATAGACAAAGCTCAATATTGATTGTGGTTATATCTTTCTCAGGATTAATCTCATTATTAATATGAATAACTTCTTTTTCTTCAAAGCATCTTACAACATGAACAATAAGAGAAACTTCGCGAATATTAGCCAAAAATTTATTACCAAGTCCTTCACCTGTTGATGCTCCTTTAACAAGACCTGCAATATCCACAAATTCCATAACAGCAGGAATAATCTTTTGTGGAACAATACACCCTGCAATTTTCAAAAGCCTTTCATCAGGAATCTCTACTATCCCTACATTTGGCTCAATAGTACAAAAAGGATAATTAGCAATCTCAACTTTAGATGATGTCAACGATGCAAATAAAGTAGATTTGCCCACATTGGGAAGTCCCACAATTCCTGCATTAAGTTTCATATCTTAAACCCTTAATAAAATTAAAAAGCAATCTAATTAATAAAATATGCAAACTCTCCCCTTCCTGTCTGTTGATTCATATTTACCTCAACAGATAAATTAAAATATTTATTAGGCTCTTGAGGACCTGGATAATAATATTCTAGCAAATAAGTACCTGTTTTTTGTTCTAAAATTAAATCATAAACTTTAGATACTCCTTCATAAGACGAAAAAGGAATTATAGCACCACCTGTCTCATTAACTAAATACTGAAGCTTGCTATTAACAGGATCATTGCCAAATAATATTAAGTAAAACCTTATATCATTATTTTTATAATAGCTTACTATTGTATCTAAAGAGTATTTTTCAAAAGCTTTGCGATTTAAAACACCACCACTAAAATAAACTACTGCTCTTCTTGAGCTTTTTGACATAAGCCCAGAACCTGCCAACTTTAAACTAACATCTGTCTTTACCAAATCTGTACTATAAGGACCAAGAGAACTTGTATTTCTAATATTATTTGTCAAGCTTTCAATATTATCTATAATAGGCACATTTGTTGCATTTATAAAACTAAAGTTTTTATTTTTTGACGACTCCATTAAAGCATTTAAACCTACAATTTGATCTAGATCATAATTTTTCATATAAGAAGATTTATCAAAAACAACTGCTATATTAATGTCTTTTGAAGCATTTACATTGTACGCTACTTTAGGATTGACAATGTAATAATTTTCATTTGCAATTGAAAAATTTTCACTTTTAAGTCCAACAACCGGTAACCCGCTTTTGCTGCTTACATTAAGCTCAACGTAAATTTTAGGACCTCCAAGTCTAACTATTCTTCTAACATCAACATTTAAACTGTCGTAAAGACTTGAATCACTCTTGTAAACTGAAACCTTGGCATTATTAAAATCTGAGACAATCATCTGATTATTGGCATCCAAAACAGATGAAGAAATTTTAGAATTCGCTTTATCTGCATTTAAAATTTTTGTAATTGTCTTTTTAGCAATATTGTACTTATAAACACCATATTTTGAAGATACTATAACATTGTTACCGGCAAAATCGCTACTAAGACCCTCTATTCCTTCAATAGAAGTAAAAACTGAATACAAATGATTGCCGCTAGTATCAAAAACTTCAATAGTATTTCTCAAAGAATCTGCAACATAAATATTTTCATTCAAATAAGTTACACCTGTAGGACCCAAAAGACCCTTGTAACCTGAAGTTCTATAACCAAAATGCAGAATAAAATCGCCATCAAGTCCAAATTTACTAACTCTTTTATTTCCCCACTCGCTCACATAAATATAGTTTCTCTTATCAATAGCCATATACTGGGGAGCAAGCAATTCGCCATCTTTTGTGCCTTTTTTCCCAATAGATTTCCTTTTAACTCCGAGAACTTTGTCGTAAACACCAACTTCATCGCTTGAATAAAGAGTCACATAAAGCAAATTATTAGCTTCAATAACATCATAAGGTGATTTTAAATAACTAAATCCATCTTTAACTAAAGTATTAACATTATTATTGACATCAAAATACAATATTTCATTACCTACAAAGTTAGCAGCATAATATCCACCGTACTTATCAGCCCTCAAAGACGTAATCTGATACCCGTGTGGCCTTTTGTAAATAGAATTATCAAGAGAAGCAACTTTTACAAGTTTTTTAAAATTAAGTTCGTAATTTGAAAAAATCCCTCTCCTTTGCTCAATAGTAGAAATCAAATGTCTAAGATAGGGAACCTTATAGCCTTGATCTTTTAAATTTCTCCATTCCATTAAAGCTTCTTCAACATAACCCAGTCTGTAATAAACATTACCAGTCCAAAAATGATAATCAAGGTTATTAGGATCAAAGCTTAAAATTTTTTTAAAAGATAAAAGAGCATCATCATAAATTCCATTATTATAGGAATTAAGAGCCCATTTAAACTCTTCTTGAGCATCTTTATTGGTAACTATTCCTTGAGCATGCAAACTAAAAATATTTAAAAAAAACAAACCAATAAAAACAAAAGCTAACATAATCTCCTTTACTCTTTAAAGACCTATTACAAGCATAAATTCTCCAAAAAAATACAAAATTTAATGCTATCATATAAAATTATTAATGATAATGTTAAATATATTACATCATTATGCTACTACTAATAATAGTAAAAAAGAGGAAAAATGAAAACTAGATATCTTTGCCTAGCCGCATTTTCAGGAATTCTTACAACACTTGCAATTCCAAATGAAATTAAAGAAACCGGATATTCAATCCTAGGATTTATTGCTTATGTACCGCTTTTTTTAGCCTTAAACAAAATAGAAGATAAAAAAACATTAATAGGATTAACCGTATTTTACTTCATAATAGCCAACTGCTTGCAAAATTTTTGGCTTGGATTTTTTCATGCATTTGGATGGATTACACTCATAGGAGTGTTAATAGGATACATTCCATATTCATTAACTTTAGGTTATTTTCTTTATTACTCTTTAAAAAGCTTTAAAAATAAAGCAATAACAATAACAATGCTTTTTACATTTTATGATTACTTAAGATCAATTGGATTTTTAGCATATCCCTGGGGACTTGCAGCTTTTACAGTAAACAACTTCAATAATTTAATTCAAATAGCAGACATTTTCGGTGTATTTTTTGTATCATTTGCAGTCTACTTTTTAAACTCAGGAATTGCAGATTTTTTAATCCATAAAAACAAAACAAATTTGCTAAACACAATATTTCCAATATTATTAGTAACAACATCTTTTACTTACGGAATACTTAAAAAAACAGAACTAAAAAGCTTATTATCAAAAGAAATAGATAGTCTAAACATTGCAGCTATTCAGCTTAATATTGACCCATGGTTGCCTGGAAATGACGAGAAAGGAATAAGAGATTCTATTACAATTACAGAACAAGCCTTAAAAGAAAATCCACAAATAGAATTTGTAATCTGGAGCGAAGGAGTACTAACCTACCCTTTTAGCAAAGAAGACCAGTACTTTAAAAACTATAGCTTGCATAATGAGCTGAAAAATTTTATAAAAGAACATAAAATCCCATTTGCCATTGGTGCTCCCTCAAATGTAGACAAAACTATAGGGATTCAACAAAATTCTATTTATATGATAGAGCCAGACCTTAACATTGCAAACATATACTCTAAAATATTCTTAGTCCCTTTTGCAGAAAAAATTCCGTTTTACGAATATGAATTTGTAAGAAACTTTTTTTTAAAAAATTTTAGAATCTTGGGACAGATTGAAGGTAATAAAATTGAAATATTGAAATTGAAAAAATTTAAATTTGCCCCCTTAATATGTTATGATGATGCATTTCCAGAACTTTCAAGATTTTACAAAATCCAAGGCGCTAATATATTGTTAAACTTTTCAAACGACTCTTGGTCAAAAACAAATTCAGCAGAATGGCAACACTTTGTTGTGTCTAAATTTAGAAGCATTGAAAATGGAATCAAAACCATTAGAGCTACAAACTCAGGAATTACTGCGGTCGTCAACGAATATGGAGAAAGTACTGAAAAGTTAGAAACTTTTACAAAAGGCTACTTATTATCAACAGTAAAACTGTCTCCAACATTTACAACCATTTATGAAAAAATTGGAGACTCGTTTATATATATATTAATAATAATGTTTGCAATTACAACACTAAGATTTTACTTTATAGAAGATAAAAACCAATTATTATCATCCTCTTTAGTAAAAATTAAAGTCTGACGTTCTTTCCAAAATGGAAAATTTTTAGTAAAGTCATTTTTCTTAGCATTCACATTAACAGAAAAGGAAGTATCGTTGGACTTTGAAATTTTTAAAGACTTTAAATCGTAATAATCATCAACTGATAAATACTCTCGCTCATCCGCATCAATTTTAGATGAAGCATTTGATAAAATTGATATAAAATCATCTTTTGATTTAAACTGACCCATAACATTAATTTTATCTGCAATAACAGAGTCAACCAAATCAAATTTTTGAGAAATTAAAGCTCTTGCAAACTTTCCAAATTGGAATTTAATAAATTTATCTTGATTTTTACTTCTCTCTCTTTGAGCAATATATTCTATTTTAGGAGCATTTGTAAAATCATTGATTTCTATTTTTTCGTGCACTATTCCGGGTATCTCCTCAAGTTTAACATCCTCAAGCATAACAACCTTGGAATTGTCATCCTTAATTCTAGCATCAAGCTCTTTAACTGCAAGCTTGATATTAACTCCCTTTTTCAAATCTGGATAAATCTTTAAAGCTTTTACTTGGAAAAGTTTTCCCTTTTTAACTTTACCAACATTTATATACCTTTGACCAACCTCATAATAAAAAATAGCAAGCTCTTTTTGCTTATCAACATAAGAAGAACTATCTTGAGCAAACAAATTCAAAAAAACAAAAGAAAATAAAAAATACAGAAGAAATAATCTCCCCATTAAGAACCTCCATTAACACTCAACCTTTAAAATAAAACAAAAGAATGTCAATCTACTATAAGTAATTATAATACAAGTTTATCTCTAATTAAAGAAATGACCTTATTCTTATCTTCTTCGTTAAAAATATCTATTTCATCGTAAGAAAATTTTATCTTTGAAGATAAGCTGTATTCATTATACCACTTCAAATATTTCCTATTAAGACCCTCAAGGTAATCTCTGGGAATATTCATTTCAAAGCTTCTATTTCTATTTTTAATTCTGCGCTCAACCTCATCAATACTGCAATCAAGATAAACAAGCAAACTTGGTCGCTGAGAATGTTCAAGCATATTATCAAGAAGATCGATATATATTTTATACTCCTCGTCAGAAATATATCCATCGCAATTTAAAAGAGCCGCAAACACACAATCACCATAAATAGATCTGTCAAGTATGCCCCCTTTTGTTCTAAACACACCTTTTATTAACTTAAACCTTTCATTGAGAAAATTAATTTGAACTGGAAATGCCCATCTGGATTTATCCTTATAAAATTTACCTAAAATAGCCAAAGTAAAATCATTATTCAGTTCACTGTAAAAAGGAACTTTCAACTCCTTTGATAAAATATTTCCAAGAGTAGTTTTTCCTACTCCAATTAAACCTTCTATTACAATCACCAAGTCTACCTCCAAAAATAACTTAAATAACTCACATATAAGCTAAAAAAGAATTGCTAAAACATAAAACTTAACTAATAAAAAAATCCAATGTAAAAATTTTAATATAAAATAAAAAAACCTTAAATAAATTTTTAGAAAAGAAATCAATAATTTAAAACTTAAAATTTTTAAATTATTGACATTAATCTTAATTAAAAATAATATATTAAATACGAAATTTATAAATTTATAATTAAAAATATTAATTTTTTTTGAAAGCAAGAGGCTATAATATAAAAACCCTAACTGTATTAAAAAAACACTATAAAATTTGATAAAAAAATTTAATATATCCAAATTCAAAAATCAAAAATTAAAACTCTTTAATAAAAAATAAAATTGTTATAAAAATAAGGAGGTAAAATATGAATTATACAAAATTCCAAGAATTTATATCGGAATTTTTGGGAACATTTATACTATTAGCTCTAGGAACTGGATCTGTCGCAATGACAGTATTATTTCCCTCAAGTCCTGAAATATCAGGAGAAATAATAAAAGGGGGGTATACAAATATAGTATTTGGATGGGGATTGGGTGTAACATTTGGTATTTATACATCAGCAAGAATTAGTGGAGCACATCTAAACCCAGCTGTTAGCATAGGATTAGCAACTGTTGGAAAATTTCCCGTTTCAAAACTCTTACACTACATTGTAGCGCAAATATTAGGAGCATTTACAGGCGCATTAATAACACTTGTTGTATTTTATCCTAAATGGATAGAAATAGACCCTGGCCTAGAAAATACTCAAGGCATAATGGCAACTTTCCCTGCTATTCCTGGATTTTTGCCTGGATTTATTGATCAAATTTTTGGAACTTTTTTGCTAATGTTTTTAATTTCTGTTGTTGGAGATTTTGTAAAAAAACATAATGACAATCCATTTATTCCATTCATTGTGGGATCAGTGGTTTTAGCAATAGGAATAAGTTTTGGGGGAATGAACGGCTATGCTATTAATCCTGCAAGGGATCTGGGACCAAGAATTTTACTCTTATTTGCTGGATTTAAAAATCATGGCTTTAACAATCTAAGCATATTTATTGTGCCAATAATTGGTCCAATAATTGGAGCAATTTTAGGCGCTACAATTTACGAATTTACACTAAAAAATAACAAAGATTAAAAGATATTTATCTGTATCTTTGTCAAAATAAAAAGGAAGAATTATGAAATATATTTTATCTATTGATCAAGGTACTACTAGCTCGAGAGCAATAGTATTTGATAAAAATGCAAACATAAAAGGGCTTGCTCAAAAAGAATTTACTCAAATTTATCCACAGCCAAGTTGGGTGGAACATGATCCTACCGAAATATGGGGATCACAACTTGGAGTTGTAACAGAAGCTTTGGCAAATTCAGGAATTTTGCCCAATGAAATTGATGCTATTGGAATAACCAATCAAAGAGAAACTACAGTTGTGTGGGAAAAAAACACAGGAAAACCCATTTATAATGCAATAGTATGGCAAGACAGAAGAACTGCAAAAATTTGCGACCAATTAAAGCAAGAGGGAAAAGATAAAATTATTTTAGAAAAAACAGGCTTGGTTCTAGATTCTTATTTTAGTGGAACAAAAATACTGTGGATCTTGGATAATGTAGAAGGTGCCAGACAAAAAGCTGAAAATGGTGAATTATGTTTTGGAACAATAGATACATGGATATTATGGAATCTGACTCAGAAAAAAGTACATGCAACCGATTATTCTAATGCTTCAAGAACATTATTATTAAACATTAAAACATTAGAATGGGATGATGAACTTTTAAGCATATTAAATATTCCAAAAGCAATTCTGCCCGAACTTAAAGAAAGTTCTACAATATATGGCAAAACAGATAAATCACTATTTGGAGCAGAAATTCCTATTGCAGGAATTGCTGGAGATCAATTTGCAGCAACATTTGGACAAGCATGCCTTAAAAAAGGTATGGCTAAAAATACATATGGAACTGGATGCTTTTTAACGGTAAATATAGGCAAAGAACCAATTATTACCCATGAAAAGCTTTTAACTTCGATTGCATGGGGAAGAAAAAAAACTGTAACTTATGTTCTTGAAGGAAGTGTTTTTATTGGTGGAGCCGTAATTCAGTGGCTAAGAGATGGTCTTGAACTTTTTAGAAAAAGCTCAGATGCAGAATCGTTGGCAAGATCTGTTTCAGATAATGGAGGAATTTATTTTGTACCAGCATTTGTTGGGCTTGGTGCACCTCATTGGGATTCTTATGCAAGAGGAACAATTTTCGGAATAACAAGAGGATCAACAAAAGCTCATATTACAAGAGCTGCCCTTGAGAGTATTGCATTTCAAAGTTTTGATATACTAAACACAGTAAAAAAATCCATTCCCAACTTTGAAATTCAAGAATTAAGAGTAGACGGGGGGGCAAGTCAAAACAATCTATTAATGCAATTTCAAGCTGATCTTTTAGAATGTAAAGTTGTAAGACCAAAAATAACAGAAACAACTGCTCTTGGGGCTGCTTATCTTGCGGGGCTTGCATCGGGTTATTGGCAAAGCGCCGAAGAAATCATAAGCCTTTGGCAAGTAGATAAGATATTTGAACCTTCAATGCCAAAAAATCAAAGAGAAAAACTTCTTGAGAACTGGAACAAAGCAGTTGAAAGATCAAAATCCTGGATACAGAATTCTCATAATCTATAAAAGCTCAAAACAGTGCTTTAAAGATTATAACAAGAATATATCGGAGACAAAATTATGCATGATTTATTTGATTTTTTAAAATTAGAACAACATATAATAAAAATAAATGGCAAGCAAATAAATCGATTATACGAACAACTCTTAACTAAATTTTTTCATCGATATCCATTGATGTTACGCATGGACTTAAGAAATAAAATATTTACACCTTGCAAAAAGGATTCAATTCATTGGAGAAATACAAAAAATGGTTAATAATATATTAAATCGAAAGAAAAATCATAAAAATTAAAAGATTTACCAATGCAATTGATTTACAGTGCGATTTAACAAAATTAAAACAAATGATCTTTTGCGAATTTCTCAAGTCTATCATTTAATTAAAAAAAATAAATTAACTAAAATGGAGGAATATTTAAATTTCATGAATAATGACAAAGAAACAAAATTAAAAGATCTTGAAAATCAAGAATTTGATCTTATAATAATTGGAGGGGGCGCAACAGGTCTTGGTATCGCAGTAGACGCAATCACAAGAGGATATAAAGTAATACTTATAGAAAAATTTGATTACGCAAAAGGAACTTCCTCTAGATCAAGCAAATTAATTCATGGCGGAGTAAGATATTTAGCTCAATGGAATATTTCTTTAGTTAAAGAAGCTTTGCACGAAAAAGCCATTCTGGAAAAAAATGCACCTCATCTAATTAACGAATGCGCACTTATTACCCCTATTTATAATATTTTAGAAATACCTTATTATTATTTTGGATTAAGTTATTACCACAATCTTATGGGAAAGGAAAAAACTACCAAACACAAAACTAAATTACTATCCAAAACATCCACCATTGAAAAAGCTCCTAATATTAAAACAGAAGGCCTTAAATGCTCTATTCTATATTACGATAATTCATTCGATGATGCTAGAATGGCAATAACATTATTAAGAACTTTTACCGAAAAAGGGGGTATTGCTCTTAACTACACAGAGCTTAAAAAATTCAACAAGGAAAACGGAAAACTCTCGGGGGTTATCATACAAGATAAATTATCAAAAGAACAAATTTCATTGAAAAGCAAATGTATAATAAACGCAACGGGAATATTTTCAGACGAAATAAGAAGATTAGATAATGAAAAAGCTTTAAACATTATAAAACCTTCCCAAGGTAGCCATTTAATAATTAAAAAAGACAAATTTCCCAAAAATCATGCAATATTGATGCCTAAAACTAGTGATAATAGGATTTTATTCGCTATTCCTTGGTATGGTAGTGTTGTTTGCGGAAGCACCGACATTCCAATAAAAGAGATAGAAGAAGAACCTAAAAGATTTGATGAAGAGATTGACTTTATAATAAATAATTTAAACAACTATTTAAATATTAAAATAGAAAAATCAGATATAAAAAGTGTATATACTGGAATAAGACCATTAATAATGGATCCAAAAGCTGAAGGCAACACTTCAAAAATTTCAAGAAATGAAAAAATATTTATATCAGATTCAAATCTTATTACAATAGCGGGAGGGAAATATACTACATATAGAAAAATGGCAGAAAAAACCTTGCTCAAGGCAATAGAAAAAAATTTAATACCAAGTCGTACATCAATTACAGAAGATTTAAAGTTACACGGGTATCTTAAAAAAGAAGATGCACTAAAAATTCCTGAACCTTTTAGAGCTTATGGGAGTGACTTTGAAATTCTAAAAAATATGGAAGGTTTTGACAAAAAAATACACGAGGACTTGGATTTAAATGAAGCTCAAATAGCTTTCTCAATTGAATTTGAGCAAGCAAAAACTATTGACGATGTTTTAGCAAGAAGAACAAGGTCGTTACCTTTAAATCCTCAAGCTACAATTGCAGCTGCTCCAAGAGTTGCTGCAATAATGATGAAAAAATTAAATAAATCTGAAGAGTGGAAAAACGAACAAATAAAAAGCTTTTCGGAAATAAGTAAAAAATATTTAATTGAAAATTAATTTAACATTTACTATTAAACAAAGGGATTGTTAAACAATCCCTTTTAATTTTAAGTTTAAAATATTTTAAATGTTTTAAACTTAATTCACATTAGTAAATTCACAAGCAAGCCTTGAATCTCTTCAATGCTATCTAACAGTTTAATTTGGGTCATCTGATTTTGTAAAACAGAATAAGCAAGTTTGTCCAACTTGTCGTTAATAATCTTAATAATTCTATACTTGGGTCGCTTAGGATCTCCCAAGCGACCCCCTTTTTGTTCTTTCAAACAAACAGAAGATGATATAATAATGGATAAAAATTCTGAAATAACTTTTTTGTAAAAAATCACATTTTGTCTGGAAGGCTCGCTCAAAAGCCTCTCGCCAATCTCGTTAATTCCATCTAACATATTTTTAATCAAATCAAGATTAAATTCACCATTTTCAAGCAAAATAAAATGCTTATTCTCTTTAACACTTTCAATCTCAAACACCGAAGAAAAAACATTACCCTTATCAGAAAATACTTTTTTGCCACCTTTTTTATAATCTTTTGAATTAAGATTTAATGCTCCAGCAATTAAATTATTTATTTTCATCTACTTTATTCATAACACTTGAAAAGTATTTATCGTCTTCACCTTCTAAAGGTTGAAAAGATCTTTTTTCTTCTTGATATTCTTTATTAATTTCAATTAAAAGGTCTTCATTAACTTTATAAGAACCAGTATAAAAAAATGTATTTCTTTCAGGGGCTCTAAGATACTCAGCGCCAATATCCATATACCCATCAATAATAGCGCCCTCTTCAACTTCAATAGACTTACAAGAAATATTCCCAATAACACATCCCGATGCAAATATTTTAATCTTGCTTTTAGCATAAATATTGCCCACAACCATTCCGGAAATAACAAGTTCATTAGCATCAATACTAGACTTAACTCTTCCACTCTCTCCAATAATTACTCTTTTAGTAGAACTAATAGTGCCCATAAAATCGCCATCAAGTCGAATAAAATTATTTGAAACTAAGTCTCCTTTAAAAAAATCACCAACACCCACTATTGTTTTTATTTCATCAAAAATAAACACAGGTGACGCTTTTCTTTCTTTTTTTACAGTCAAAAAATTTAACATCTATTTTGAAGCTCCTGTTGCTAAATTTAAATACATATCGGGATTAATAACTTGAGAACCTACACGAACCTCATAATGAACATGCGGACCTGTTGCATAGCCTGTCTGTCCCATAAATCCAATTATTTGCCCCTTTTTAACATAAGACCCTTTAGAAGTATTAAGGCGAGACATATGTGCATAAAGAGTAGCAAGCCCATACTTATGCTTAAGTTGAACAAAATTACCATAGCCTGCTGATTGATAACTTGCCCTAACAACCTCCCCATCAGCAGTTGCAACAATAGGAGTTCCAATTCTAACCCCCCCAAGATCTATACCTTTGTGAATGTACCACTGCCTAGTAAAAGGTTCAATAGCAGGACCAAAATGCAAAGTAATAATTCCAGATCCACCTGCAAGAGGCCATAGAGAAGGAATATCATTTAAAAGCTTATCCTGAGCATGCAAAACCTTAACTATGCTTTTAAGAGGGGGAATTGAACTTTCTATTTTACTTTTAATATTTTTAAGATCGCTAAGCTCTTTTATTGAATTAGCTTCTAAAATTTGCAAATCAATAAAATCAGAAAGATCTCCATCTAATTTATTCTTATTTAAATCAACACCATTAGAATTAATTTTTAAAGAAGTTTTAAGCTCATCTAAAATTTTAGAAAAATTTTTTGCAACAGAATTAATTTCCACAACTGTATTTCTAAAATCTTCAATCTCAGATTCTGCTAAAGAGTAATTTTTTTCTGTAGATTTCACAATTGATGAGAGAGTAACATAATTGACAGCAAGCAAAACAAACCCTATAAAACCACCTAAAAAAAAAGTAGAAAAGAAAAATAAAGTCAAGAAAGAAATTTTAATATTTTTTACATTCCCTTTAACATGGGGAATAATCATAAAGCTAATATTTTGCTTTAAAAAAGAACGTATAACTTTAAGGGCTATAAACAAAGAATTATAAATAACCAAAAAAAACTTGAGAATTCCTTTGAAACCTAAAATAATTTTAAATTTAATTCTTTTCTTCATAAGAAACCTTACCAAAATTACCACGCTCAAACAAAAAAATTAATTTTAATATCTTAAACAAAAATCCAAATTTTTCGATAAAAACCTAGTACAAAAATACACATAATTAAAGAAAATAATACTTAAAGCCAATATAATTATACAATTAAACTCACAAATACTTTATTATTATATAAATGAAAACACTATTTTTTGCAACAACAAATGAAAATAAAATAAATGAAGTAAAAAATATATTAAATATACCTAATTTAAATTTAATAGTCCCTCAAAATTTTAACATAAAAGAAACAGGAAAAACATTTAAAGAAAACTCTTTACTTAAAGCAAAAGCACTGTTTGAAATTTTAAATAAAAATCAAAATGTTTTTGGAGAAGACTCTGGATTGTGCATCGAAGCACTAAACTTGGAACCTGGGATTTACTCCAAAAGATATGACATTTATAAGCTAAGTAAAAAATTAAGCACTAATGAAAAAAATCAATTTATTTTAGACTTAATGAAAAATGAAAAAAACAGAAATGCATATTTTATATGCAACATAAGTTATATATCAAAAAATAGACAAATATCAAATTTTGAAGGAATTCTTAAGGGAAAAATTGCATTAAGCTTAAATGACAATAAAAACTATGGCTTTGGTTATGACTCAATATTTTTAACCAAAAATAATAAAAAGCTTAGCGATCTAAAACTTGAAGAAAAAAACAAAATATCCCATCGAGGAATAGCATTTCTAAAATTTAAAAAATTTTTATTAGAATCTTTATTCAATAGTTAAACTTAAAATCTTTTTATATATAAAGTTTAGACTTTATTGTAAAATAAAAAGCATAATGTTTATAAAATTTCAATGTACTATTTCTTTCCAAACAATGAAAAAAGGAAGAGGAGATTTTAGTGATAAATAGAAATGAAATCAATGAGAATGATAAATGGGATTTATCTTTTCTATTTGCAAATGAAGAAGAATATGCAGAAGCAATAAATGCTATTGAAATCAAAACCAAAGAATTTAACAAATATGAAAAATTGGAATTAAATTTTGATTTGTTTAAAGAAATTTTAAATAAATACTATGAAATTATGGAAGATTTAGAGAAAGTCTCTTACTATGCAATGCTTAAATTAGAAACAGATGTAACAAACAAGGATTCAAATAAAATATATTCTATATGCGTCAATTTAACTACAAAAGTATCTAATACTACCTCATTCTTCATGCCCAAAATACTAAAAACAGATGCAAAAAAAATTCAAGATTGGATAAATGAACCAGAGCTTGAGGAGAAAAAAATTGCAATTGAAAAAATATTAAGAGAAAAAAACCATATTTTAAGCGAACAAGAAGAAGAAATACTTGCTAACTACACCCCTCTTTACTCATCTTATCAAAATATATTTTCAGCATTAACAAATGCTGATATGGAATTCGGAGAAATTAATGGACATCCTTTAACCAATTCTACCTACACACTATTTTTACAAAACGAAGACCAAAAAATACGAAAAGAAGCTTTTTTAAAATTTTATCAAAAATACAAAAACAATGAAAATACACTTGCTAATCTTATTATTTCAGACCTTAAGAAGAATCACTTCATTGCAAAGACAAGAAAATTTCAAAATACTTTTTCAATGCAACTCTTTTCAAATAATATTGACAAAAAGGTTTATACAAATTTAATCGAAACTGTCAATGAAAATTTATCTGCGCTTAATGATTATTATGAATTTAGAAAAAAAGTTTTAAACCAAGAAAATTTATATCACTATGATGTTTATGTCCCATTAACAAAAGGAATAACATTTAAAAATTCGTTCGAAGAAGCTTGTGAAAAAATATTAAAATCTTTAGAGATATTGGGAAATGAATATACAGAAATTTTAAGAAACGGTCTTTTAAAAGAAAGATGGGTTGATAAATACGAGAATACTGGAAAAAGATCGGGAGCTTTTAGC
This sequence comes from Borreliella valaisiana VS116, assembly GCF_000170955.2. Taxonomy (NCBI): domain Bacteria; kingdom Pseudomonadati; phylum Spirochaetota; class Spirochaetia; order Spirochaetales; family Borreliaceae; genus Borreliella; species Borreliella valaisiana. The sequence continues at coordinate 254,477 of NZ_ABCY02000001.1, forward strand.
GCTGGATCATACAATGGAAAACCTTATATACTTCTTAATTACAAAGACGAATCAATAAGAGACATGTTTACACTTGCACACGAAGCAGGACATTCAATGCACTCTTACTTTAGCATAAAAAACAACCCATTTCCACACTACAACTATTCTATTTTTGAAGCAGAAATAGCATCAATAATCAACGAACAAATATTAGCAGAATATTTACTTAAAAATGAAACCGATACTAACAAAATAAAATATATAAAACTCACACAAATTGACGATATGATTTCAACATTCTTCCGACAAACAATGTTTGCCGAATTTGAGTACATTATTCATGAAATGATTAGCAAAGAAGAACCTATAGTAAAAGAAACGCTAACAGAAACTTATATGAATTTGCTAAAAAAATACTTTGGACCTAGTCTAAAATTTAATGAATTAAGTTCGCTTGAATGCCTTAGAATTCCTCACTTTTATTCACCCTTTTATGTGTATCAATATGCTACAGGCATTGCAGCCGCGCTATCAATATACAAAGATATTAAAGAAAATAAAAAAAATGCAGTAGCAAATTATATAAAATTTTTAAAAACAGGTGGTTCTAAATATCCATTAGATTCCTTAAATATTACCGGAGTAGATTTAACAAAAAAAGAAACAATAGAAAACACTATTAATATTTTCAAATGTAGACTCGAAGAGATAAAGAAAATATTCCAATAAAAGGAGATTTACTGTGAAAAATATCAATTTGATTTTAGCTTGGCTTGTGCATATTTTTACAGCATCTGGATTGATTGTAGGACTTTACTCAATAATTTCAATTATAAATGGCAACTATTCTCTTCTTTTAAAGTTAACAATAATAGGACTTATAATAGATGGAATTGATGGAACTATGGCAAGAAAGCTTAGGGTAAAAGAATTAATACCTAAAATTGATGGAACTCTGCTTGATAACATTACAGACTACATAAACTACACATTCATACCCGTTATATTTTTTTATTTAGGAGAATTCATTGAGGAAAAATATAAAGTCGCCATTTGCATTGGAATCTTACTCTCATCAGCATACCAATTCTCAAGAACAGATGCAAAAACAAATGATGACTACTTTAGAGGATTTCCTTCTCTATGGAATGTATTTGTAATATTAAACATAATCTTTAAAATAGAGCAAACAACAAATCTTATTATGATATCAATATGCATTATTACAAGCTTTATCCCAATGAAATTTATTTACCCGTCAAAAACTAAAGAATTACGGAAAATTACTCTACCAATAACAATAATAAGTTGTCTAATATTTATTGTATCAATATTTTTAGAATTATCCACAACAGCGTTAAAAATAGCAAAAACAGTTCTTATACTTTACTTTACATATTTAACTTTAGCAAGCATATATTTAACCTATACAACAAGAAATAGATGACAACAATGTATATAAACAAAATAATAGAATCTATTGATTCAAACATAGCTTATTCCCCAATAGTATTTTTTTCTTTGTTAATTTTAGCAGGGCTTAATGTTCCCATTTCCGAAGATGCAATAGTATTAATGGGCGGAATTTTATCTAGTCGAAAAAATGAATACACTATATTAATATTTTTAGGAATTTTTTGGGGAGCCTATCTTGGGGACATAATATCTTTTTACATTGGAAAATTAATGGGAAATAAATTGTTTAAAAATAAAAAAGTCAATAACTTGCTTGACAAAATAAATTATTATTACGGTCAATACGGGGTATTGACTTTATTTATAGGAAGGTTTATACCCTTTGGGGTTAGAAACGCAATATTTATATCAGCAGGAATGGGAAATATGAAATCCAATCTATTTATTGTTTCTGACTTTTTTGCAACCTTACTCTCAATAATAGTTTACTTTACTCTAAGCTTTAAACTAGGACAATCATTTGAAATAATATTTTCAAAAATAAAAATAATTATATTTACAATATTTATTACCGTAATTACAACAACAATAATAATCTGCGTAATTAAAAAAAATAAAAAAGTTGACAAAAATTTAAAATAAAAAATATAATGGTTAATAATGCTGTGGTGGTGGAAGTGGTAGACACGCTAGCTTGAGGGGCTAGTGGGCGTAAGCCCATGCTGGTTCAAGTCCAGTTCACAGCATAAAAATTGTTAGTAGCTTATTAAATTAAAATTAACAAAAATGTGATCTAAAAGTGTAATAGAAAATAAATTATTTTGTAGATTAGTTTTCAAGAGGCCAAATGTCTAAATACGAATTCATAAAAATTGAAAAAAAATGGCAAGAGTTTTGGGATAATAACAAAACATACAAAGTAGACGAAGATCCAAGCATACCCAAAGAAAAAAGATTATACATACTCGACATGTTCCCCTATCCTTCTGCCAACGGACTCCATGTTGGCCATCCAGAAGGATACACAGCTACCGACATATTTGGAAGATATAAGCTTTTGAATGGATTTCATGTACTTCACCCAATAGGATTTGATAGTTTTGGACTTCCTGCTGAAAATTATGCAATACAAACAGGAACTCATCCTCAAAAAAGTACGGAAGAAAATATTAATAAATTTAAAAGACAAATAAAAGCTTTGGGATTTGCCTATGATTGGGACCGAGAAATTAGAACACATGACGAGAATTACTATAAATGGACACAGTGGATTTTTTTGCAATTATATAAAAAGGGTCTAGCTTATGCAAAAGAAATGCCTGTATGGTATTGTCCTGAACTTGGAACAGTATTAGCAAATGAAGAGATTATTCAAACTCCAAATGGACCAAAATCTGAGAGAGGATTTCACAACGTAGAAAAAAAATATTTAAGACAATGGGTTTTAAAAATTACAAAGTATGCTGAAAGATTGTTAAACGACCTTGAAGAATTAGAATGGCCTGAATCTGTAAAAGAAATGCAGCGAAATTGGATTGGCAAATCAACAGGAATTGAAATCGATTTTGAAATTGAAGGTTACAATGAAAAAATCAAAGTCTTTACAACAAGACCAGACACAATATTTGGTATCACATATCTAGTAATAGCACCAGAAAATAAACTAATAGAAAAAATAACAAAAAATAACTTTAAAAAAAATGTCCTAAAATATGTAAAGCACGAAGAACTCAAAAGTGATCTTAAAAGGACCTCTCTTGAAAAAGATAAATCGGGAGTTTTTACAGGATCTTATGCATTTCACCCAATAACAAACGAAAGAATTCCAATTTGGGTTGGAAGCTACGTACTAGGAACTTATGGCAGTGGGGCTGTAATGGGTGTTCCGGCGCATGATGAGAGAGACTTTCAATTTGCTAAAAAGTATAAATTAAAAATTTTACCTGTAATATCAAAATCAGGGGAAAATGAAATATTAGAAAAAGCATTTATTGATGATGGAATTTCAATAAATTCTCCTAGTGAATTTAATAATCTTAAAAATTCTGAAGTAAAAGATAAAGTAATCGAATGGCTTACTAAAAACAACAAAGGAAAAGAAAAAGTTACCTATAAGCTTAGAGATTGGATTTTTTCAAGACAAAGATATTGGGGAGAGCCTATACCCATTTTGTTTGATAAGCTTGGAAATACAATACCTTTAGAAGAAAACGATCTTCCCTTAAAGCTTCCAAAAACCGCAAACTATGAGCCTTCTGTAACAGGAGAATCTCCTTTATCAAGGATTAAAGATTGGGTAAAAGTAAAAGATACGGATTTTACAAGAGAAACAAACACGATGCCTCAATGGGCAGGCTCTTGTTGGTATTATTTAAGATACCTAGACCCAAAAAACCCAAAAGAATTTGCAAGTAAAAAAAAAATTGAATATTGGATGCCGGTTGACCTATACATAGGTGGAGCCGAGCATACAGTATTACATCTACTTTATTCAAGGTTTTGGCATAAGGTCCTTTATGATCTAGGATATGTAAATACCAAAGAACCTTTTAAAAAACTAATAAATCAAGGCATAATAACAGCATTTTCTTATCAAAAAGAAAATGGGAGTTTAATACCCAATGACCAAGTTATAGAAAAAGACAATAAATTTTTTGACAAAAAAGATAATAAAGAAGTAACCCAAGTAATTGCCAAAATGTCAAAATCTTTAAAGAACGTAATAAACCCAGACACCATTATTAAGGAATTTGGAGCAGACTCAATAAGGATTTATGAAATGTTTATGGGACCACTAACAGATTCTAAACCTTGGAACACTAAAGGAATTATTGGTGTTTTTAGATTTTTAAACAAAATTTGGAGCTTAAAAGAAAAAGAACTATCAAAAGACAATCCTCCAAAGGAAATAATATCTCAACTACATAAAGTAATAAAAAAAGTCACAGAAGACACAGAAAAACTAAATTTTAACACAGCAATCTCTGCCATGATGATATTTATAAATGAGATTCTAAAGTATGAAAAAAATTATTTAAATATATTCAAACCATTTATCATTATTTTATCCCCATATGCACCCCATTTAGCAGAAGAGCTATGGGAATACATTGGAGAACCCCCTAGTTTATTCAAAAATTCAAAATGGCCAAAATTTGATGAAAACCTTATTATTAAAGAAACAAAAGAAATTGTCTTACAAATAAATGGAAAAATAAAAGACAAAATTTTACTAAACAAAGAGATAGATGAAGAAGAACTAAAAGAAATAGCAATGAAAAATAGCAAAATAAAACCAAGCTTATTTAATAAAAAAATAGTAAAAATAATTGTAATTAAAAACAAGCTTGTCAACATAGTGACAAAATAAAAAGAGGCATAATATGGACTTTGAAAGTCTAAGCATTAAATATAAAGGAATTATATTTACAATATTTATATTAATTACTATTTTTTTAGGATTTTTTTTAAAAAATCTTAAATTCGATGCAAACATCTTAAAACTTATTCCCAAGACTAAAGAAACTGAAAGCTTAATAGACATTGACAAAAGCAATTCACTTTTATCTACAATAGTAATATTTCAAGATAAAAAAAATATTTTCAATAAAAAAAATTTTGAAATAATAAACAGTGTAATCAATGAAATAACCAAAATTTTAAAAGTATCTCCGAATGCCGTTACAAGCATATTTTCTTATTTTCCGCAATTTAAAAAAGAAACCTACACAGATAAAGATATAGAAGAAATAAAAAATAAAATAAAGTCAACTCCATTTGTAAAAAACACATTCTTAGGCAACTCAGAAAATTTAATATACTTCATAATAATCCCATCAGAAAGTGATAAAATCAATTTCAGTAGAAATTTAAAAACCGAACTGGATGAAATGGAGAAAACAATTAAAAAACATGAAACAAACGACCTAAAGTTGTATCTTACAGGAGATTTAATAGTAAGAGAAAAAATATTAAACTACATGGTTGAAGACTTCAAGATCTTAGGCCCACTTGCTACTTTTGTAGTAATAATTTCACTTTATCTTATTATAAAAAATCTAATTGGTGCATTAATTCCTATTTTTATTGCCTTATTATCATTAATTTGGACTTTTGGAATTAAAGGACTTGTACAATCCCCCATTACGGTACCCGAAACTTCAATGATTGTTTTACTTATTTCAATCGGATGCGCTAATGCTGTACACATAATAAATGGAATATTTAAATTAATAAAAAAAGAACAACTCTCAACAGAATCAATAAAAACAACAATTAAAAAACTTAAAACACCTATTCTGCTAACATCTCTTACAACTGCATTTGGATTCTTATCTCTTACAACCTCTTCAATTAATGCTTACAAAACAATGGGTATTTTCATGTCAATTGGGGTAATTATATCAATGACAATCTCATTAACCGTTTTACCTGGAATAATAACATTAATCCCATTTGCAAAAAAAAAGTCTCTTGAAAAACAAAGAGAAAATAAACTACATAAAATATTTTTCCTTGAAAGACTTGCCAAACTAAATACACAAATAACAAAGTCTATATTAAAAAGAAAATATACATCCTCCATAATAGTCCTCATCATACTAGGAATTTCTATTGCGGGTCTTTTAAAGATCGAAATCAATTTTGATGAAAAAGATTACTTTAAAGAAACTACAAATGTAAAAAAAACATTAAATCTAATGCAAAAAGAAATGGGGGGAATATCAATTTTCAAAATAGAACTTGAAGGTAAACCTGGTGAATTTAAAAATGCTAAAGCAATGCAAACCTTAGATTTAATTACAGATAAGCTTGATGCATTTTCCTCAAAAACTCAATCCAGCTCTATTAATGGAATTTTAAAATTTACAAATTTTAAAATTAAAAAAGAATCCCCACTAGAGTACAAACTACCTGAAAACAAAACTATACTAAACAAACTAATAAATTTAATAGATAGAAGCGATTGGACTAAAGACAATAAAAAAATGTATATTAATGATGATTGGTCATTAATATCTATTATAGTAAGAATTGAAGACAATTCAACCGAAGGAATAAAAAAATTTGAAAAATATGCTATTAAAACAATTAATGAACATATGGAAAATAGTAAATATCATTTCTCAGGAGTATATGATAAGGTATTAATAGCTAAAACAATGGTAAGAGAGCAGATTGTAAACATTATAACAACTCTTGGATCAATAACACTATTACTTATGTTTTTCTTTAAATCTATAAAAACCGGAATAATTATTGCAATCCCAGTGGCGTGGTCAGTGTTTTTAAATTTTGCTGTAATGAGATTATTTGGGATAACCTTAAACCCCGCAACAGCAACAATTGCATCTGTAAGCATGGGAGTAGGAGTAGATTATTCAATCCATTTTTTCAACACATTTATTTTGAAATACCGAAAAAATCAAATCTATAAAACTGCACTTCTTGAATCAATACCAAGTGTATTTAATGGAATATTTGCAAATTCCATTTCTGTTGGAATAGGATTTTTAACACTAACATTTTCGGCCTATAAAATAATATCAACCCTTGGTGCAATAATTGCTTTTACAATGCTAACAACATCTCTTGCATCGCTAACTCTTCTTCCATTATTAATTCATTTATTTAAACCTAGAGTTAAACTAGCCACAAACAACAATTTTAAAAAATTAAAACAATAATTTAATGACCTCGCGCATATTATCCACAAGATAAAAATTAATACCATTCTTAATGTTAATAGGAATCTCTTCTAAGTCCACTTTATTTGCCCGGGGAACAATAATGTGTTCTACACCACTACGCTTTGCTGCAATTATTTTTTCTCTAAGGCCCCCTATCATCATTACATTCCCAGTAAGAGAAAGTTCTCCTGTCATAGCCAAATGGGGCCTAACAACCTTATTAAGAGCAAGAGAAATAAAAGCACTAGCTATTGTAATTCCTGCAGAAGGCCCATCTTTTGGAGTAGCTCCTTCTGGAATATGTAAATGAATAATATTTTTTTCAAAAAAGGATTTGCTAATACTTAGATCTCCTTTAATACTATTAACATAAGTATAGGCAATATTAGCAGATTCCTTCATTACGTCTCCAAGCCTACCTGTCAATTTAATTCCACCTACCTTGGACTCTGTCTTTACAGTCTCAATTATTAAGGTCGAACCTCCATAATTTGTCCAAGCAAGACCCATTACCATCCCAGAATACATAGCATTAGGCATGCTTTCCTTTCTAAAAACAGGTACACCAACATATTCTTCTAGATTATCATTAGAAATTTGATAGGATTTGACCTCAGTATTCTCAATAAGCTTTCTTGCAACCTTTCGTACAATTTTGTTTAAATATTTTTCAAAATTTCTTACCCCATTATCTCTTGCATACTCTTGCGCAATTTGAACAAGAGCTGAACTTTGAAATTTTAAAGAATCTTTATCAACTCCGTTTTCACTTAAAACTTTAGGAATTAAATACTTTCTTGCAATCTCTATTTTTTCGTTATCAACATATCCAGAAACTTCAATAACCTCCATTCTATTTAACAAAGGTCTTGGTATTGTTTCAACAGAATTAGCAGTTAAAATAAAAAATACATTCGAAATATCAAAAGGAAGGTCAAGATAATGATCTCTAAATTTAACATTCTGCTCGGGGTCTAAAACTTCAAGAAGAACTGAAAAAGGATCCCCATAATTTGAAGCAGAAATTTTATCCACCTCATCAATTAAAAAAACAGGAGAATTTGTCTTAGTAATTCTTAAGCCTTGAATAATTTTGCCAGGCAGAGCCCCAACATAAGTTCTTCTGTGCCCTTTAATCTCTGATTCATCGCGCATTCCACCAACAGAAAATCTAAAAAACTTAGTGCGCAAAACTTTTGCAATAGCTGCCCCAATAGAAGTTTTCCCCACGCCAGGAGGCCCTACTAAAAGAATAATAGCCCCTTTTTGAGTCTTTCTTAATTTAAGAACAGAAATATATTCAATAATTCTATCCTTAACTTCCGTCATACCGTAATGAGTTTTGTCTAAAATTTTTTTAGATTTTTGCAAATCTAATTTATCAAAATTAATTTTCAAATTTCGCCAAGGAAGCTCAGTAATAAGTTCAAGATAATTTCTAATAACAATATATTCAGCCGAACTTGTCTCAAGAAGTGAAAATTTTTCCAACTCTTTTTCAACGACCTCTAAAGACTCTCCTTTCAAATCTAAAGCCCTTAATTTAGTTTTAAGTTTTTCTAAATCGCTGTTTTTTTTATCACCTATACCAAGTTCAGCTTTAATAGCTTTAAGCTGTTCTTTTAAAAAAAACTCTTTTTGTTGTTTCTCTAATCTCTCTTGAATGCCCTTAGCAATTTTATTTTGAATTTCAATTAAATTAAGCTCTTCATAAATTAGCTCTAAAACTTTTTTAAGCCTATCTTTTACATTCAAAGTTTCAAGAACTATTTGATGATCATTTTTTGAAGATGAAATAGTACTGGCCACAATATCACATAATTTACCCTTATCTTCAATATTAACCATATTTAATTGAACTTCCGGCATTTTTCTATGTGAAAATATCTCTTTGGTTCTAAGCAAAATACTACTGTAAATTGCTTTTGATTGAATATCATCTTTTCTAACTGGAATTTGTTTTAAATAATCAATTTCAATTATGGGAAACTTATCATTAAGAACAACTTTAATAAATTTAATCCTATCAAAAGTTGAAACAAATATATTGTAACCACCATCTGGAAGATTAATTTTCTTTATTATCTTTCCAGTAACTCCAACAGAATAAATATCTTTACTATAATCAATAATTAATTTCTGTTGAGCATTATTATTGTTTTTTCCTAAAAATTTATCATTTAAAACAAACAAAGCAATGATTCCATTCCCTTTCATAGCGTAATCAATTGCTTTCATGTCAGAATCAGAGATTATAACAATTGGAATAAACATCCCGGGGAAAACTGGATGGGAAGGAACCGCTATTAAAGGAACTCTTGCGGGTTTATTAGAATGAGGCAAAATCCCAGCTACAGCTTTTTCTTTCTTTTTATCTCCCACCTTAGCTTTTTTAAATTCATCCATAAAATTTGAAATCTCCTAAGTTAATTATAACAAAACAAATATTTTATGGAAATTCATTTAATAATATTTTTTTTTATTATAAAATAATAAAATGAGAATTTGCACAGTTAAAATTATAACCCTAAATTTATATTGTGGTAAAAATTACAATCTACTAAAGCTTCACCATTCAATAATAAAAACACAATGACTACTAATTAAAATTAATAATTAATCTATGGTGAAATTAGTAAAGAAGAATCCTTAAAAAATCGATTAAAAAAATAAATTCTAGAGAAGTAAATGAAAATTTGGAAACAAAAAGTAATTAATATACAACCTGAAGAATTATCTCGCATTGTTAAACAATATAATATCAATCATTTTGAAGCAACTTTGCTTATAAATCGAGAAATCAAAGAAGAAGATTTCATGTTTTTCCTCGAAGACAGCGTAAATTTACTGCACAACCCATTTTTATTAAAAAATATAGATAAATTTATAAACAGAATTAATAAAGCAATTAAAGAGAATGAAAACATATTAATCTTTGGAGATAAAGATGCTGATGGAATCACAGCAACAATAATAATGTATGAAACTCTTAAAGATTTTGGACTTAATGTTAGCTATAAAATACCTTCAAATGGAGAATTTTATGGACTTTCAAACGAATTAATTAACATGGCTTTAGAAAAAAAAATCTCTTTAATAATAACTGTTGATAATGGTATCTCTAGTATTGAAGAAATAAACTATGCAAATTCAAAAGGAATAGAAATAATAATCACAGACCACCACCTTCCAAGCGAAGATTTTCAAACTGAAAGCATAGTTATAAATCCTCATCTAAAAGATGACAAATATCCATTCAAAGAAATAGCGGGATGTTGCGTAAGTTTTAAAACTTGTCTTGCTCTTAGCATGTCCTTCACAGATCTTTATTCTAAAAACCTTGTATTTTTATTTTTAGAAAAAACAGACAGTGAAATTATTCTTCATGCAGTAGAAATAAACAACTATACTTTAAAACAATATCTAAGATTAAATAATAAGAATGACTCTTTAATCAACTTAAACAAACTGGAAAAATTTGTACAAAACAAATATATAGTAATCTTTAACAAAGAAGATCAAGGTCAATTACTAAATAAACACTTCAAAAGAAGCATAAATATGAACACAATTGATATCAGTGAAAATTTCATAAAAAAATACCCAAATTTTAGAAAAAAAACATTAAAAGACTTAATTCAAGCAACTAAGTACTTTAAATATAAAAAAATTGAGATCAAAGACAAGCTTTACTACATATTTTACAATTTAATTTTTGAAATTAATAAAAATTTAATTCAAAAATGTTTAAAAAGACTTAGCTTTGTTGCAATAGGAACAATAGCAGACAATATGCCTATTATTAATGAAAACAGAATAATCCTAAAAGTGGGGCTTAAAGAAATTGCACTAAGAGAAAGAATGCCTATTAATTATCTATTAAAAGATGCAAACATATTAACAAAACCCAATATAACCGCAACGGACATTGCATATAAAATTGCACCAATACTAAACTCAACAGGAAGGCTTGAAAAAGCAGATATTGCAATAAATTTTTTACTAACTAACGACATTAATCAAATAGAAAATAAATTTAAAGAAATAAAAAAAATCAACGAACTGAGAAAATATAAAGAAGAAAAAGCTTGGAATTCACATAGTAAAAATACTATTTTAAAAAACGATAAATTTATAGTCTGCTATGATAAAAATACCCCAAAAGGAATAAGTTCCAGAATTGCAACTAGACTTTCTTCCTACTACCAAAAAGTTGCTATTTTTCTAACAAAGCAAGATAATATTATTAAAGGATCAATTAGGTCAAACAATAAAATTAATTCAAAAGCACTAATATCAATAGTGCCTTCTCATTTAATAATAAATTCAGGAGGACATAAAGCTGCCGCTGGGTTTACATTGCATGAAAATTTACTCGAAAACTTTATTAAAGAATTAGAATATGCAACTACAAAAGTTGAATATGAAACTACTAATGAAAACGAATCAATATCAATAGATGCTATTCTTCCAAAAGATTTAACAAAAGATTCTCTTTTTAAAACAATAGAAATATTTGAACCTTATGGATATGAATTTAGAGAGCCAATATTAATGATGGAAAATGCTTACCTTCAAGAACTCAAAATAATTGACAAAAATCATAGCTCAAAACATATAAATATGCGCATTAAATCACAAAACGATTACTATAAAGCTATTTTTTTTAACGGAACAAAAAAAATAGAAGAATTAAATATAAAAGAAGATCAATATTTAGACATCATTTTTACAGTTAACGAAGATTTTTATTCCCCAAGAGAAAAAATTTTGAAAATCATAGACATAAAAAAGAGTGCTCAAACCAATGTATAAAATACAAAAAACCTTACTTATATTTTACATTCTAGCAATAGAAAATATAAATTCAGAAATAACAAATACTATTCCTAAGGTCCAATATAAAAAAGAGGCATTTCAAGGAGATTACATATACTTTGCAAGCAATGAAAACTTTAAAAAGTTATCACTTTTAAGCACAAATAAAAATCCAATCATAAGCTCTTCCCCATTTAAATTTACAGTAGGAAATAAAATTTACTACATAGCATTTATGGGAATTACACCAATGATAAAAGAAGGCAAAAGAAAAATTCAAATAGAATTCAAAAATAAAAGCTATATCAAAGAAATAGAAATAAAAAAATTCAACTTCAAAAAAACAAAAATTAGTTTTAATAAAGAAAAAGCTAAGCTTATTACCCAAAAAAAATCAACAAAACAAAAAGAACAAGCTTTGACTTTATGGAATATTATTGGTAATATTGGAGATACAACAATATACCACTATGATGCGTTAGTCAAACCAATAAAAGATCAATACGTTATAACAAGTCACTATGGAGATTTAAGGCTTTACATGTATGGTAATAAAAAAATTTCAAATTATACAATGCACAACGGAATTGATTATGCCCCATTTAAAAGAGAAAATACTCCAATTTTTGCTGCTGGCAAAGGAAAAATTGTATTTGCACGAAATAGAGAACTAACGGGCAATACCCTTATAATACAACATTTACCGGGTGTATTTACAATTTACCTTCACCTCTCAAAATTAGAAATAGGTGAAAATAAAATAGTTAGTGCTGGCGAATACATTGGACATACCGGAAATACGGGCCTCTCAACAGGTCCTCATTTACACTTTGAAGTAAGAATTAATGGCATAGCAATAAATCCAGATTTCCTTTTAAATGGCATGCTTATTGACAAAAATAAAATAATAAATAATATTAAAAGAATAGAGTAAAAGGAGGTGATTTTTTGGTAACAGTCACTGTGGACAAAAATGAAAATCTTGAAAAAGCATTGAAACGTTTTAAAAGAATGATTGAAAAAGAAGCAATTATTCGCGAATGGAAAAGAAGAGAATACTATGAAAAACCATCCACAATCCGTGTTAAAAAGGAAAAAGCTTTTAAAAGAAAACAAGCAAAAAAAGTTAGAAAATTAAAACAAAAAACTAATAGATAGAATGAGTAGATAACAAGAGATGTTCAAACGGATATCTCTTTATTTTAAATTAATACCTCTCTTGGTTTTGATCCATTAACAGGTCCTACATATCCCATATCTTCCATAATTTCAATAATTCGAGCTGCTCTGTTGTAACCTATCTTTAACCTTCTTTGTAAATAAGATGCCGATGCTTTTCTTGTAGTTTTAACAATCTCAAGAGCTTCATCAAACATTGGCTCATCAGAAGGACCAAGAGCAACTAAATCTGGTTCTTTTGCACTATCAATAAATATTTCATCATCAATATAATTTGGAGAACCAAATTTTTTGACCTCTTCAACAAGTCTGTAAACTTCTCTTTCCTTTAAAAATCCACCCTGAATTCTTTGAGGGAAAGGATTTAAAGAGCTAATATAAAGCATATCCCCCTTTCCTAAAAGCTTTTCAGCGCCAGAAGATCCAAGAATTATTCTAGAATCCATAGAGCTTGCTACCATAAAAGAAATCCTTGAGGGGAAATTGGCTTTTATTACTCCCGTAATAACGTCAACTGAAGGTCTTTGAGTTGCAAGAACCAAATGAATCCCCACAGCTCTAGCCATTGCAGCAAGTCTAGAAATTAAATTTTCCAAATCTTTTCTTGCAGAAAGAATAAGATCTGCAAATTCATCAATAATTATTACAAGATATGGCAAAACCATTAAATTCAAATTCTCATCTTTTACCTTTTTATTGTAAGAAGAAATATCTCTTACCAATAAATTATCAAGGAGCACATATCTTCTCTCCATTTCATCAAGACACCATCTAAGAGCTTCTAAAGCTCTCTTTACATCTGTAATAACTGGAGTTAATAAATGGGGAATATCATTGAAAAGTTTAAGCTCAACTATTTTGGGATCTATCATAATTAATTTCACTTCATCTGGTGATTTTGAAAAAATAATTGAAGCAATTAAAGAATTTACACAAACCGATTTACCTGCTCCAGTTGCACCAGCTATTAATAAATGTGGAGAATTAACAAGGTCAAAAACAATATTTTCGCCACTAATCTCTTTTCCAAGAGCAAAAGGAATTCTAAAATCACCCCTAAATTCTTTACTGTCTATTATTTCTGAAATTAAAATAAACTCTCGTCTTTTATTAGGAATTTCAATTCCTACAGCTTCTCTGCCAGGAATTGGAGCAATAATCCTAACCCTAATGGCTGCAAGTCTTAAGGCAATATTATCAGAAATAGAAGTAATCTTAGAAAGCTTAATTCCCTTATCCGGACGAACAGCATACATTGTCACAACAGGCCCTTTAATAATATCAATTAATTTAGCATTAATATTAAACTCTTTTAATGTCTCCTGGAGAATCATTGATTGCTTTTGAATTTCTTTCTCATATTCAATATCCTCTACATCATTTTTAACCTCTTTCTGGTCAAAAACTGAAATATCAATAACGTAAGAATCGTCTTTTTTATTCAAAACTACATTTTCGTTATAAACATGAGGAATAGCAACTTGACTAATTATGCCTTTGGTCCTTATCTCACCAGCCTTAACCTTTCCACTAATAATTAACTTATTATCTTCAAGATTGTCCAAATATTTATATTCACAAAATTCATCAATTTCATCTGTATTTAAAGCATTATCATTTGAAGTCTCCTTATTTAAAGAGCTTTCTTCTCTGGAATCTGAGCCTTCAAAAACAGTTTTGGCTAAATTAACATTAGAAGGCTTTTTGTTGCTCCTTAAAAACGCACTAAATGACCATAAAGCTTGATATTCCTCATCATTAATAATATTTTGTTTCTCATCAAAAACTTGAGAATTTTTTAAATCCTCTGAAAAATCTCCATAAACTTTAATATCTTTTTTTACATCCAATGAATTTGAAAAGGGGAAATAACTTAATATATTTTCAAACAAAATTTTAATCTTAAACTCTAAAAATTTAAAAGCATCTAAAATAAAATTAACATCTTTGAAAAAGACATAATTCAAATACATCCAAACAACAAATTCTAAAATTAAAAGAATAAAAATAAAAAAATTTCCCAATATTATGCCAAAATTACTAAGGAATATCTTAATAAGATAAGATTTTTCAACATTAGAATTAATTTTTATTAAAAATATTAAAGTAAAAAACAATATTACGGTATAATTCCAATTAAATATAAATCGTTTAGTAAAAATATGCTTTTTGTAAGCATACCAATTAACAAGTGGATAAATTATTAAATAAAATGACAAAAATGAAAAAACATTAAGCAGTATTTGCCCTATTAGGTTGAAAACAAAAAATATAAACATATTGCTTAAAGGGGTCAATGCTACAAAAAGAGAAAAAGAAATGACCGAAAGCATAAAAAAAAACAAAAATTGAAAATACTGATAAAAATCTTTCATATTCTATAAAAAATAACAAACTGTAATTGAAAGTGCAAATAAATATATTGAGAAATAATATAGTTTTTTGTTATTAAGCATTTTAAAAAAGAAATTTATTGAAAAAATGCCAACAACAAAAGCAACCAATCCTCCTAAGTTTATTTCAAAAAAATTTAAAACCATAAAAACATCATAAAATTCTTTATATTTTAATAAAATTGCTCCAAAAACTATTGGGATTAAAGACAAAAATGAAATTTCAAATGCACTTTTTCTATTAAATCCAAGAACCGTCGCAGAAAAAATTGTAATCCCTGAACGAGAGATTCCCGGAAGCGCGCCTAAGCCTTGCATAAGCCCCATAAAAATTCCTACTAACAAAATATTACCTTTAAAATTAATTTTAAAAAAATTAAATTCTAGCATCAAGATTAAAATCCCCGTTATAATAAAATTAATTAAAACAAAAGGCAATGTAAACATTCTCTCGTATTTTGAAATAAAAATTCCAACAATTCCGGTAACAATAGTTATTATTAATATTAGCAACATTAATTTTAAATTTGTTAAATCAGATTTACTAGTTTTTCTTAAAGAAAATCTAATAAAAGTTAAAAAAAGCTCTAAAATTCTTTGACGATAATAAATAATAATCACTAAAACTGTTGCAAGGTGTAAATAAATATCAAATATTATTGGAAGCTTTAAATGCATAAAATGACCAAAAAGCAACAAATGTCCTGAACTAGATATTGGCAAAAACTCTGTAATACCTTGAACAATCCCCAAAATAATTGCACTTAAAATATTTGTCATTAAATGCTCCAATACTAATTTTTGGGAAATTCGCCCATAATTTTAACTATTACTGAATCTATTCCCTTCTTTTCATACAAAGCGTCATAAAATACCGAATAAACTAATATTTTTTTAATATAATTTCTAGTTTGACTAAAAGGAATTGCCTCAATAAAAAGCTCTTTTGATAAATGTCCATAACTTTTTTCCCACTTTCTAACATTACCAATACCCCCATTGTAAGATGCAAGAGCCTTATAAAGGCTGCCAGTTGTCGATATTCTTTTTTTTAAATAATATGTTCCAATTATTATATTATCTTTTGGGGTCTTTAAATCATAATCAAAATATTTAAGTTCTTTAGAAATATCATTAGCTGTTGCCGGCATAATTTGCATAAGACCAACAGCACCAGGCTTTGAGACAGCATTTTTCTCAAAGCTGCTTTCCGCTTTTATTAAAGAAAATACAATGCTAGTTTCAAGTCCACGCCTTTTAGCCCAATATTCTACTAAAGATCCATACAAATAAGGATAAAGCCTTTTATAGTCACTTTCCATTAAAGCAGATTCATCTTGACTTACAAGATAATTAATCACAAGGGTTGCATCGTAATAATTTTCACTCTTTAAAAGTTCATCGTATACTTTTCGATAAAAATCGAGTGAAAATTTATACCCATTCTTAAAATCTTCAGAAATAAAACCTCTAACATAATGACAAAGATTGAATTTTAAAAAACCCTCCAAAAAAATCTCATAATCAGATTGCTCATATTTAACATCAAACCCACTTGTAAAAAATTCATCAATATTTTGATCTAATAAGTATCTGCTCATAAATGAAGAATATGACCATTTATCATAATTAACCGCAGAATGCAAAAGACTCTTATATTCTCCACTTACACTGGGTTTAATTAATTTATGATAAATAAGCCTTGCATTAATAAAGGCAAGCTTAGATAAAATAGAATCAGAAATAACTTTTTTAGCATTAGAATAAAGTTTATAAATGTTGTAATAGTCTTCAAGCTGAATTGATTCCAAAATATACTCTTCTAAAATCTTAATAAAAGTAGAATTTTTTTTATCGCTCTCAGTATAAAACTTAGCTACGCTTTCGGCAAAATAATCTCTGGCACTTTTAGTAAAAATTAAATTACTAAAAGCCGTATTAAGCAAAGTAAGCCTATTAATCTCATTATTAAGATTCACACCTTCAAGATATTCTTTTAAAAGAAGAAAGCCTAAATTATTTTTTCCCTTAACCTTAAGATTTAAAATGCCCAAATAATAATTTTTATATTTACTTTTTATTTTATTAAAAAATGTTAAAGCATTTGAAATTTTACCAGAACTAATAAAAGCCTTATAAACATCGCTTAATACAATATTATTGTCATAATAGTCGCTCAAACCATTTTTATTCAATATATTTATTGCACTATTAAAATTACCATTCGCCACTTCATACTTAAACTTAACAAGATTTAAAAAATTTGCACCAAAATACTTAGACTTATTTTCAATAATAAAATAATCATAAGCTCTTACATGTAAATAATTTGCAGGTAAATTCTCAAAAAGTTTATTAAAATAAATTTTTGACTCACTTACATTAGAAAGATTAAGATAAAGAGCTGCTTTTAATAAAATATTTTCATTTTCTTGATAATCAGAAAATTTCATCTTATCAAGCTTATTTAAAAGACTAAGCGCTTTATCGTTTTTCTTTTGCCAATAAAGACTTTTAAAGTACCCTAATATAATAAATTTATTATTTTCGTATTTTTTATAAAGCCTCTCCCCAATCAATTCAGACGAAAAATAATCTTTTATTGAATTAAAATATTCAATAAGTTTAATTCCAGCAAACTGAGATGAAATATTATCCCCATGATCTATAGCCTTTTTCATATACTCTACAAATTTTTCTTCAAATCCTATTTTTTTAAATAAATAAGCAACATATATGTAAGAACTTGAATCTATGTTAAAATACTTATCAAAATTTTTTTTTGAATAATCAAAATTCCATAACCAATTCAAATTATTTAAATCAAACTCTTTTGAATGCGCCTTAATAAAATCACTGCCTGAAATTTCTTTTTTCACAAAGCAAGAAAATAAACTTAAAAATAAAAAAAGAAAAAGAAAATTGTGCAATACGAAATAACTTCTGTTAAACATATTGATCTTTTCCATATCTCTCAATTTTCTTTTTATCACATTCAAAGCAGTATGAAACAAAATCTCTAGGCTTTAAAATTTTTGAAAAAACTAAAAACAAAGAAAAAAATATCAAAAGAAAAAGAGAAATAAGACTTAAATACAGCATAGGAGAATGCACCGCTCCTTCACCTGAATTTAATTTAAAATTATTTTTAGCTACATCACTCTCAAAATCTTCTCTAAGATCTAGCTCAACATCTTCATCTGAAGTATCTATTAAATCTTTGTCAATATCTGCAATAATGTCTTCAACGCTTAAATCATGCAAATTTTCTTCTTCTGAAGAAAATTCTTCTAATTTTTGTAACTCAAAATTATCAAAATTAAAAGATTCTTCATCAATATACTCTACTTTTTTATTTTCTAAATTAAACTCTTTAGAATCAACCACACTATCATCATTATCATCAAAACTTTCAAAATCTGAATCCTTTGACTCAATTTTTTGATCTTCTTCGTTTTCCAGATCTAAAGAATTAATAGTGGGCATACTTAAATCAGAAATATCTTTTTTAACAAAATCATCTTTCTCTTCAAAATTTAAATCAAATTCAGAACCCAAATTTTCAACAGACAAATCACTGCCAATACCACTACTTTTAAAATCACCTAAAAGGTTATCTTCATTAGATCCTTTAAAAGTTTGATTAAAATCTACAAGACTTAAATCAAACTTCGATTTATCTTGAATCCCATCAGATTCACTATAAACATAAAGTATTTCATCCATAACTTTAAAATAAACATTGACACTCAGGCTTTCCTTTTTTAAATTATCCAAGAAAAAAGAACCAACTAAAAAAGGAACTGAAAAATCTTCATATTCACTAACATAAAAATTCAACTTAATGCTAGTATCACCTGCAATCTTACCCAATATTACTCTCTTAACAGAACTATCATCTAAATTTAAAACCGAATAATATTCATTATTAGATAATTTTATCGCTAAAAACCCTTTCAAAAATTATAACCTCTTTGCTTTATTTTATTTTATTTTATTTTATTGAAACCAAGCTTATATAATAATTATAGTTATCATTATTATTATAACTATAATATAATATAAATAATGTGATGTTCAACTTACAAATTACTTTTATTTTAAGTAAATAACTTTTATTAAAAGTAGCTATGATGATGCAAATTAATGAGATATTTTGAATTTAGGAGCAATACGAGTGTTATCGCTATTTATAGTAATCTCTTCATTAACAGTATTTATTTTAGTATTTTTATTTTTTAAAATAGCATTAAAACTTACAATAGGAAAAACTAGAGGAAAAATAAAAAAAGATGATGAGAGAACACGAAAATTAATCGAAAGAGCAATTTCTCTATTAAAAACAAATCCAAACGAAATAGGTGCTCTTGAAATTTTAAATAATTATTACTATAAAAACAAAGACTATGAAAATGGTATAAAATATGCAAAAAAATTATGCCAATTAATAGAAGACAATCCAATAAGCCAAGAAATAAATACATTTAAAGCTTTTTTAAGTTATGGATTTTATAACCTTAAAAGAAATTTTAACAGGGAAGCCTTAGAATTTTTAAAAAAAGCTTATCTGCTAAAAAAATCAGATGAAGATGCAAATTATTATCTTGGTATAGCATTCTTAAAAAACGAAATGTATAAAGAAGCTCTATACTATCTTACAAAAGTCTACAAGTTTAATAAAAATAATAACGACATCCTAAAACACATAGGAATAGCTTTATTTAATCTAGAAAGCTATAGAAAGGCTGCTGGAATATTTAATAATATAAAAAAACACATACAAGGCGACATTGACGCTCTTTTAGCATATGCTAAGTCTTTGTCAAAAATGAATCAAGATCATCTGGCACTAGAAATTGCTAATAAAATAAAGCAAAAAGATGGAATGATTTATGAGGCTTTATTAATTACATCTGAGATTCATTCAAAAAATAAAGAATTAGAAAAATTAGAACAAAATATTAAAGAAATAATAAAAGTAAAACCTGATTTACCTAAAAAAGTTTTCCTTGAATTATTTTATAATCTTGGAGAACTCCAAATCTCTGTTGAAAATTATCAAAAAGCTACAGAGGCTTTTAGCAAAGTTGAAGATATTGATCCAAATTACAAAAAAATTAAAGAAAAATTAGAATTTAGCAAAAGATTAAACGAAAACATAGCACTAAGAATATATTTGCGCAGTTCAAAAGAAAATTTTGGGAAAATAGCAAATGAAATTATTTTAAAACTATATTTAAATAAATTCCAAGTAAGAGATTCTAAAATAAACGAAATAACATCGCAATTTATTGATATGAATTTTCACTTAGCTAACAATCAGTGGGAAGAAAATTTAATAGTACGCTTTGTAAGAACTGAACAAGATACTTTTGGTGAATTATTCTTAAAAGATTTCATTTCAAAAATAAAAGAAAATAAAATAAAAGGGCTCTGTATTGCTCCATCAAAATTTTCTTTAAAAGCTAAACAAATGATTGAAGGAAGGCTTATTGATTTAGTAGAAGGCAAAAAATTAACTCAAATACTTAAAAAAATTAACATATCCAAATACACATGAAAAATACTACCTTAAATATTTCATAGGATTTTCGGTTTTGCCATTCTTAAAAATGGTAAAATGTAAGTGATTGCCTGTGCTATAACCAGTACTTCCCATATAGCCTATTACCGCTCCCCTTGAAACTTTTTTTCCAACTTTAACAGCAAAAGAATTCAAATGCGCATATAAAGTTTGAAATCCATTACTATGAGAAATAACAATATATTTACCATATCCCCCCGCATTAAATCCCACAGTTACAACAATACCCTCTCTTGAAGCTTTAATGGGAGTATTGGCTAAATTTGCAATATCTATTCCATTGTGAAAGCTAATAACCCCTGTAAACGGATCTGGTCGATAACCATATCCTGAAGTAATAACGCCTTGTACAGGATAAATAAAAGTCTCTCCTAATACCTCTTTTAAAAAATCTTTGGGCAATCTTCCCCCAGGAATAAATAATTTTTGCCCTAAAAATAAAACTTCATTATCAAGATTATTAGAATCTAAAATATCCACCTTGGGAACATTATAAGCACTAGCTATAGATGAAATAGAATCATTTTTTTTAACAACATAAACAATCCCTTTCATATTAGGAACTTTAATAACTGAATTTGGCTTAATATTTCTTACATCTTTAATTTCATTAAAAGAAATTAAAGTTTCACTGGTTATCTGATATCTAGCTGCAACATGAGAGAGAGTCTCTCCAGGCTTAATTTTATGGTCAAACACCTTTAATACAAAATTTTTTTTAAATCCAGGAACATTTGAAGAAACATTAGATTCAAGCAAATAACTACTAATTTGCGCTATATCTTGATCACTATAATATAAAAATGTATCAATAAAATAATCTTTGGGGAAAGTGAGTCTATTTAAAAAAATATACGAACCATAGTAAGAAAAAATATTAATATAAAATATTAATATAAAAATAAAAATTATTGCATTAACCTTAAAAACAAGCTTATAATCAAATTTTAAGCTAAAAATGTCAAAAACTTTCTCTTTAAAGCTCTTATAATAATATTTATATTCATAATGATTAATATTTTGTATTTTAAACTTATAGAAAAATAAAGAAGCTTTTTTAAAAAAGTTTTTAAACTTGAAAGCTTTTTTTCTTCTTTTGCCAATATTCCTAATATTGGCAAAATCCTTTAATTCAAAATCAATATTCTTTTTGTTATTGAATAAAAAATTTTTTTTACGTTTTTCTACCCTTTGCTTCTTTTTTGATATAATCATAACATGCTATTTCATTATACAATGGAAAATTGCATTTTAATGAAAGCATTGTTTAAAAGTTATGAGAATATTTAAAGCTCACAAATATGAACTGGTGTCAATTTTAGCTGCTTCTTTATTTTTAATGACTTTAATAAAGTTGTTCTTATCATTTTACATAGTAAAAGGCGAATCAATGACCCCAACAATATTTGAAAAAAATTGGATTGTAAGTCACAAATTTGAATATGGACTTAGACTTAAAAATCACAAAAAATACCTTTTATTATGGAAAAACCCAAAAAAAAATGAAATGGTGCTTATTAAAGATCCTATAACAAACAAAATTGCCATTAAAAAAATATTTGCAATTCCAGGAGAGAAATTTAAACAAATAGAAAAAAATAAAATATGCATACATGACTTAAGCTTTAAAATAGATGAAAATGTTTTAAAAAAAAATACTAAAAAAATTCCTGATAATCACTATTTAGTCATAGGAGAAAATAAACAGACTTCATTAGACTCAAGGGATTACGGATTTGTAAAAATTGATAACATATTGGGAAAAATAATTTATTACTTTTAAAAAAACTTTTTCCTTTAAGTCTTTAATCAATAATACTTGTAAAAGTATTTGAAAGACTGTCTCTTGCTACACTGTCAGATGAACTTGTAATTTTTATTTCAATAAAATTAGAAGAATTTGTCGCCAAATCTTTAGCATTAACACTCAAAATACCACTTTCATTTAAAGTAAAAAGTACCTCTATTTTGGGAACTCCTTTTAAAGCTTTTTGAATATTACCAAAAGAAAACCTACCTATAGAATAATTCAAAGAAGCCTTTTTATATTCACCTTGAAGTATATGAATCTCAATTTCATCTTGATAATCATTGGTGGTCGTAAATAGCTTGCTCCTAGAAATTGGCAAAGCAGTATTTCTCTCTATTAAAGTAAAAAACCCATTACCCCTTATCTCAA
The DNA here is from genome assembly GCF_000170955.2 of Borreliella valaisiana VS116. Lineage (NCBI taxonomy): Bacteria > Pseudomonadati > Spirochaetota > Spirochaetia > Spirochaetales > Borreliaceae > Borreliella > Borreliella valaisiana. The sequence goes on from NZ_ABCY02000001.1 coordinate 277,718, forward strand.
GCCCAAGAGAATAAGGAGTCACATCTTTAAACTTAATAACAGAGTCATTTCTAGAAAGACTAAAAGCATGAATACCTGCACCAATAGCTACAACTTCATCTTGATTTAAAGAATCTAAAATCGAAACAGAAGGAAAAGATTCTTTTAAAACTTGTTCAATCAAGGGAATCCTTGTTGAACCACCAGAAAGTATGATTTTCGAAATACTATTAATATCAACTCCAGAATCAGCAATACATTCCATAGATAATTGAATAGTTTTGTCAACATATTCACTTATCATTGAATTAAATTCACTCCTTTTAAGCTTATAATTTAAATGCTTGCCATCTAGGAAAAGCAAAGTAATGTCAACCTCTTCCATGACAGATAAATTTTTTTTACCCTCTTCAATTCGTTCTCTTAACTGTTCAAGAAGCAAAACATCTTCTAAATTAAAATCGGGATATTCGTTTTTAAAACTATCTAAAACATGCTTTTCGATAATTTTATTAAAATCATTACCCCCAAGTCGACCTTGTCCCTTAACCGAAAGAACAGTATAAGTATCACTTTGTTTTTCCATAAGAGTTACATCAAAAGTTCCACCTCCAAGATCATAAATAAGAAAAATTCCATCAATCTGTTTTTCAAAAGCATAAGCAATAGCAGCTGCAGTTGGCTCATTAAGTATAGCCTTACAATTCAAACCAGCAAAATTTGCAGCCTCAACAACACCTCTCCTTTGAATCTCGGAAAAATATGCAGGAACTGTTATTACAGCATTTTCAATCTCTTCATCTAAAAATTTTTCAGCATTCTTTTTGACACTAGAAAGTAAATGTGCTGAAAGATATTCTGCTCTATAAAATTCGCCATCTACTTTATAAAAAGTATTAGAACCTATATTAGTCTTAAAATCATAGAACGTTTTTTGAGGATTAACTAATATTTGATTTTTAGCGGCACTCCCAACAAGAACATCCTTATCTGAAAAAGAAACAATAGAAGGGGTCATTCGTTCACCCCTTTCATTTAATATTATCTTAGAACTAACATCAAAATACGATGCTACAGTATTTGTGGTTCCAAGATCAATACCTATCCATTTTTTCATGAATACCTCCCCTATGTATTGAAACAATTAGCTCAACTTCACCTAGATCTAGCTTAAACTTTTTAGCAATAGCCTCAAAAGACATACCTTGTTCATGGAGTAAAATAATCTGATTGCGAACATTATAACTTTCTTTTATTATGTTTTTTTCAATAGTAGGTATAGAATAGTCCAAATTACTTTTATAAATTCCATCACCCTTAGATCCAAAACTAGAAGAACTATTCCCAGGAATAGAACTGTTGTTAAACCCCAACAATCTCTGATCAAGAATTTCAATTCTCTCGTCAACCTCTTTAATGATTCTATTTAAACTTTCAATTTTTATTTCAATAATATTTATATTTCTATCCGTAGCTTGATTGATTTCAATAATTGTTTTATCTACCTCACTTTTAAACTTTCTAAGTATGCTATTAGATTTTATTTTCAAATTAACATACACATGAAAATATATAAAAACAAATATAATTAAAATAAGATAAAAAACAACAAACATACAAAAGCCCTAAAACATTTTATCTCTTAAGGTTAACATTTTTACCAATTTTAGGATCCTCAAATTTACCAGAATATAAACTCAGCATTGCCCTATCTTCATTTTTATTTTTTTTTACTGGAAATGAAAGCAAAAAATTATTCTCAACTTTACTAATTGCACACACATTACTAACCTCAAAATCAGTATGATAATTTCTTAAAAATCTAAACCTAGTATTTTGATTTTGATTAATTCTTAATCTTTTGCGCTTTTCATATTCACTTAAAAGTTGTCTAGCCTTAAAAGAACTAACAACAGACATTTTTAAAACTTTATATGCATCCATATCTAAATCCTTATATTAAAGATCTTCACCCAGACTTATAAGGAATATAAGTCATAACTTTAATATAATTATCATCTTCTACAAAAGTAACATTGCTATAATCTTTTGAAAGCTCATAAAAAGCATTTTTAATATAAAGCTTAACACCCGAATAAGCTATATTTTCAACAGAAACTTTACCCTCTATCTTAGTATTTTCAAGCTCATTTTGTAAATCAATTCGCTTTCTCTCTATCATTTTTATTTCCATTCTAAGAATTTTACCCTCATTAACAAATTCATTGTAACTATCAATCTTTAAAGATTTTTCTGCCTTATCTGTAATGAGCACAATATTCTTTTTTAAAGCAATAATATCTTTAGTTAAAACTTCTAGTCGCTTTTCAATCTTTTCAAGATGGTTATTAAACCTAGTTAGTAAATCTTTAATTTCAGGATCATGACCAACATCAATACAGGTTTCACAACTTCTATCAGAACCTATAGAATATGCTCTAACCTCTTCTTTAGCATAAACATTAGAACCAACTATTTTTGATTTTTTGCCGATGCAAAGAACTCTCTTTTTAGAAGAAACTGAAGAATTCACAATGCCCCTTAAAACTTCAACTTCTCCACCACAACTTAAAGTAACATTTTCTAAAAACTTAGCTCTAATATTGCCCCGTGCATAAATTTTAGAATCACCTTTACCATTTACACCACTATGAAAAATAATAGATCCATCCGTTTTTAAATTGCACCGACCCACCAATCCTTTTACTTCTATTCCACTTTTAGCCATAATGTTGTATCCATCTAAAATATTGCCCTGAACAAGGACCATTCCATTATTTACTATATCTCCAGTAGCAGGTCCAACATCACCTTTGACTAAATAAACATTGTGAACAGATATTACACCATCTGAAACAGACATATATCCATTACATTTTGCACGAATTTTATAACCATCTCTAAAAGTATTTTCACCTAAAACAAAATTAATATCTTGTCCACTCTCTGATTTTAACATTTTGCCAAAAACGGTATAACCGTCTATACCTTTTTCAAAAGGAATAATTCTAGCCAATTCCTCGCCTTCAATAACATTCCTAAATCCTATGCTTGAAACTTCATATTCACCAAGTCTATTATTCTCATCAACAATAAAATCAATATAAGAATCCTTGCCCTTTACTGGTTCTAACCCCTTTGCAAGTTCAATAGGCTCACCATAAACAGGATAATCCACAAATTTTGCTACTTTATCCTTAAGTATTGCAATATCTATTACTCCATATTTTCTAAGGATATTGAAAATATCTTGCGCAAAAATTTCAGCTCCATTAATTCCAGGCGTAGTAAATTCAATAGTAACTGACATTGAATTTTCTGATATTTGAACCATCATTGTAACATTTTCAGAAGGATCAGATTCAAAATCAGCAATTTTTTCATAGTATCCACTAGCATTCTCAACTATACCTTTCACAATGTCTTTATCGAAGTTTTCAATATTGCTATGTAATTCTAATTTAGAAAGAACATCTTGATACTTAATAGAAATTCCCTGTCCCTTCGATGGAATAACCTTTAAAAATACACCCTTAGAAGATTTTCTGATAAAAAATTCACCATCCGTTGAAATTATTTTTTCTTCTCCTGAATCATCTCTTGAATCAAGAGACACTTTAGGCTTGCTAGAAGAATTTCTATAGGCAACTATTCTCCATTTTTTCTTTCCATATCCTAATATGCCATTACTACCTTTTAACAAAATTTCATAGTCTAATTCTTTATAAGGCACTGAAAGCTCTAAAGAAGCATCATTTAAGGCTTCTTCAAGAGTATCTGCTTCTATTTCTATAAAATCAACATTATTTTCTCTTTCCAAGTAACCTCGCATTTTATCACAAAGTTCAGAAAAATTTATAACCCTACCATCCATATTTATTCCTTTTTGCTCATTAAAGTTTTAATAGCATCTGCAACAACTTTTGGATCATTATCTTCAATAAATGATATTTTTTTAATCTTGCCAATTCCCTTACCCATGTCTTCAGTATCAAATTTGTACTTTTTAACCTCTTCTATAAAATCAACATTACTACTGTTATTTTGAGAATTTTCATAAAGAGAATTTTTATTTTGAAAATCAAGATTTTCGTTCAAATCCTTATGAACCTTATTATCATCTTGAAGCTTATTTTCCATATTACCAGACAATTCTGCTGAAAAAAGATTCGATAAATATTTCTTGTAGATAAACTCAATTAAAAGTCCAATAACAAAAAAAAATACAAACTGCAAAAAAGACCTTACTAAGATTGTAAAAAATGGCAAACCAAAAAATAAACCTAAAATTGACGAAATAAAAAATGCCGACAAACTAGCTAATAAAATGTACTTTAATTCCCTACTAACAAACATAATGTCCTACTATTCCACACCAAAAAATCTTAATATAAAGCCTATAACACCCCTTCTTTTTCTGCTATCTAGAGAAACCTCTTCAAGAGTAGCAACAATAGAATCAAGACAATAACTAGCTTTGCTATTTGGATTTACCAAAACAAAAGGTTTTTGCTTAAAAACAGAACTCCTAACATTTTGATCCTCATAAATATATCCCAAATAATCAATATTTAAATTTAAAAATTGCCCTGAAATATCTATAACCTTTTTGGCAACCCCCTTAGCCTCACTAACATTAGCTACTCTATTAACAATAAGTCTTAAATTTTTCAAATTCTCCATCTTATAAGACAATACCTTTATTATTCCATAAGCATCCGTAATCGAAGTAGGCTCTGGGGTAGTAACAATAACAACATCGTCACTGGAAAGCAAAAACGAAATAACTTGTCTTGAAATCCCAGCACTAGTGTCTATTACAACTATATCATATTCATATATTTTTAATAATTCTTTTATAAATTTATTAACATCAACATCAGAGAGATCTAAAAGCTCCATTGTACCAGAAGCACCGGCTAAAAGATCAATATTGTACTCTGTCTTTGTTATTACTTCCCTAATATCACGACTTTGAGCAATCATATGATATATGCTGTACTTGGGAATAACACCAAGCAAAATATTAACATTAGCCATTCCAATGTCAGCATCTAGTATTAATACCTTTTTGCCAAGCTCAGAATATTTAAGAGCAAGTCCAATTGCAATATTGCTTTTGCCAACACCGCCTTTACCACTACTAACAGCAATAAATCTTGTTTTACTGTTTTGAACTTTCTCATCAACTGAAAAATTAAATTTACCATTTAATCTCATCATATCTCTTAAACTTTGAGCTTGATCTTCCATTATAACTTTCCTTAATAATAAGATTTACTTTTTATTTTCTTAATAAACTCTGCATCATCGCTTATTCTGTAGCCATTTATTCTTCTAATAAAAGTAAGTGGTTCTGCAACACTGATATTATGAGGAACAATTTGCCCATCCGTAACATAAGAAACTACTTTCTTCATTTCATAAATCAAACTTATCAAATTTCCAACACAAGTGGTTTCATCCACTTTGGTAAAAATTACAGTTTTATAATTAAAAGGAGAGAATTGGTGAAATATTTCTTTAACATCTGATGTTTTTGTAGTAGAACTCACAGCCAAATGAAATTCAGCATCTCTTCCACAAGCATTAAGAAGCTCCTTCATCTCAGCAAGCTTCATAAAATCTTTAGGACTTTTGCCAATTGTATCAACAAGTATAAGATCAAAATCCTTTGAATCAGTAATTTCATCTTTTAAATCTTTAAAAGACTCAATTGCTCTAACCGGAATACCCATAATATCACCATAAGTTTGAATTTGTTTTTTAGCTCCAATACGATAATTATCAATAGTAATAATTTTAATATTCAAACTCTTAGATTCTCCATTAATACCATAAATTGCTGCAAGTTTCGCAATTGTGGTGGTCTTTCCAACACCTGTTGGACCAACTAAAATAAAAACCCTTTTCTTAAGATCATCAATAATAGATCCTGAACATTTAATTGTTTTTGCAATATACAAAACAACATCCTCTCTAACTCTCTCATAATCATCAAGATCTGACAAACTGAATTCTCTCTTAATAAACTCATTAATGTCTTTAATATAATTTTCAGAAAAATCATTTTCTCTTAAAATATCTTCAATTTTTGTAATTGTTGGGTGGTTAATATTTTCCTTTTTTTGAGCAAGTTCTGTTTTAAGAGACTTAACTTCTTTGAGCACATCTTCAATTGAAGAATTTTCTTCTCTTTTAATGCTTTGAAGGATTTTTCGCTTTTCATCCTCAACATTAATCTGCTGATTACCAATGTCGTATCTAACATAACCTGAGACCTCAACCCAATCTTTACTAAACAAACCTAAAATCCCTCCATGAGGAATAGTTTTATAGGTCATAACCCTAGCATTCTTACCATATTTTTTCTTAATTATTTCTATAACTTCATTATAAGTTGGACCTTTTTCTGTAAAATATTGAACCATAATATTATTCTTCAACCTCTACTGTTTTAAGAACATTAACTTTAATATTTTGGGGAACCTCTAAAACAGACATAACAACAAGTTCTGGGATCTCTCTACTTGTTATCACTTTTATTATAGGTCTTGACGATTCGCTTGAGAGAATAACTGGATAAAACCCTTCTGCTTGAACCTCGTTTACAATTTTGAAAAGTTCATAAATAAATTTAGTTTTCAAATTAGGATCAATTGAACTTATAAGATCGTGATTAGATTCTATACGAGAATCAATTATTATTTGCTCAAAACTGGGGTTTAAGGTTATTACATTAAGCTCAGAATTTAAGTCTAAATATCCACTAGCTATCTGTCTTCCAACTGCTTGTCTACATTTTTCAATCAAGAAAAATGTATCCTTAGTAATACTTGTGAAATCTGCAATTGTTTCAAAAATTGTAACCAAATTGCGAATTGAAACCTGCTCTTTTAAAAGGCCCTGCAAAACCCTTTGAATCTCTCCAACTGAAAAATTCTTAAGAACCTCTTCAACAATAGCCCCATAATCTTTCTTAAAAACATCAAGGGTATTTTGAACATCTTGACGAGTCAAAATTTCGTAAGAATGTCTTTTAATAAGTTCTGTCATATGAGTAGCAATAATAGAAGGGGGATCAACAACAGTATATCCCAATTTTTCAGCAGTTTCTCGACCATCATCATTTACCCAAAGAGAAGGAAGTCCAAATGAAGGATCTTTAACTAGATCTCCATCTATTCCAGAATCAAGACCAATATTTATCACTAAAAATTTACCAAGCTTAATCTCACCTCGCCCAACTTCAACTCCTCTTAGTTTAAAAGAATAAGCATTGGGCTCAAGCCGCATATTGTCAACTATTCTAATCTTAGGCACAACTATTCCAAATTCAAATGCAATCTCGCGCCTTATCTTAACAATACGATCAAGTAGTTCAGAGGTTTTTGTATCATCAACTATTGGAACAAGATTATATCCAATCTCAAGAGCTAATGGATCAAGGGGAACAACAGGCGCAACATCTTTATCTAAATAAATTGCCGCTTGCTCTTCTTCCAGTTTCATTTTTTCATTAATTTCTTCTCTACTTTTTATGCCTGAAAGAGAATAAGCTAAAAATGCAATTAGCAAACTTAAAAAAATAAGAATTAAAGTTGGAAATCCAGGAAGAAAAGCTAAAAAAAACAAAAATCCAGAAACAATCCAATAAATTCCTAAATGATTTGTGAATTGCTCAAAAATCTCGCCACCAAAACTATTTTTTGAAATTGACCTAGTAACAATTAAACCTGTAGCTGTTGAAATTAAAAGGGCCGGTAATTGAGACACAAGCCCATCACCAACCGTCAATGAAACATAATTATTAAGAGCTTCATTAAAGTTAAGACCTTGTAAAGTTATTCCTACCAACAAACCGCCAAGAATATTTATAAGGGTTATCAAAAATCCAACCTTAACGTTTCCCGACACAAACTTAGAAGCTCCATCCATTGCGCCATAAAAATTGACTTCGGATTGTAAATCATTTTTTTGCCTTGTAGCCTCTTCTTCTGTCAAATTTCCAGAACTATAAGCAGAATCAATTGCCATTTGCTTACCAGGAAGCGCATCAAGAGCAAATCGAGCTGCAACTTCAGCTACCCTTGTTGCTCCTTTGGTAATTACAATGAATTGAACAGCAATGATTATTATAAATATTATAAATCCAACAACAAGTCCTTGAATTCCAGAACTACCTACAACAAATGTGCCAAATGTTCTTATCATTTGCCCATCAAAATTTATACCCTTAGTTAAAATTAATCTAGTAGAAGAAATATTAAGGACAAGTCCAAAAATAGTCATCACAAGTAACAAAGTGGGAAAAACAGAGAAATCTAGAGATCTCTTGGAATAAAGAACAATTAAAATAATTAAAAGACTTATTACTAGATTAACCGTAATCAAAACATCCAAAATAACCGCAGGAAGGGGTAAAATAAACCCGGCAACAATAAATATCAAACCAACTGAAATTATTAAATCAGACTTATTATTAAGCCCTAAATATCCTAATATAGAATTTTTTCTAGCATCCAACAATAGAACCTCTAATTAAACTTTTTAGTAATAGAATATACTCTCACAAGAATTTTTGAAACAACCTCCCAATATTCTCTTGGAATCTCTTCATTAACCTTAACATTAGCATAAAGCGCTCTTGCAAGCAGTTTATTTTCCATTAAAGGGACATTATTTTCTCTTGCAATTTTTTTAATTGTGAGAGCCATTTCATCCTGACCTTTTGCAAGTACCCTTGGAGCTAGCATTGTTTCGCTATCCCATTTAATAGCAACCGCAAAATGTTCTGGATTTGTAATTACTACATCTGCTTGAGGAACAGCTACTCTTAAATTAGTACTTAAAACAACCCTCATTCTCTCTTTTATTCTAGATCGAAGTAAAGGATCACCTTCCATTTCCTTTCTCTCCTGCTTTACCTCTTCTTTTGTCATTTTCAAACTCTCAATGTATTGAGATCTTTGAAACAAATAATCAAACACTCCGACAATTGCCAAAAATATTACTGAGAAAAAACATATCTTATAGGCAAGCACTAACACAATAGAAATCCCAGTCTGAAGCGTATACTCCGAAAGCTTAGAAATTTTGCCTATATTGTTTTCTATAATAAAATAGAATATTAAGCATATTATAACAACTTTTAACAAACTTTTAAACAAATTGAAAAAAGCCCCAGCTGAAAAAAAAGAATTTTTTGCCCACCTGGAAAAATTAAAACTAATTTTATCCCACTTTGGCTCTAAAGATTTAAAAGTAATAAAAAAGCCTACTTGAACAATATTCACAAAAAAATTAACAGCTAAGGATGCAAAAAAAAACAAAACGACATAACCCATGATGGATCTAATATATGCAAAACCCATAGCATAAATACTCATCTTCATAACTTCAGGAAGCTTGCTAGCCTGCTCTTTGAAAACAGCTACTAAATCTAAAGCAAAATAAGAAAGCATGAAAAAAAATAATGCAGATAACAATAAAAGACCAACAGCGGTATTAATTTCAGCAGACTTTAATACCCGTCCTTCTTCTCTTGCTTTTTGCTTTTTCTGGTCAGTGGGTAATTCGGTTCTTCCTTCATCATCTGCAGAAAAAAAATCAAGGGGAATATACCAACTTTTAATCAAAAATTCATCTTTTTTCATTATTTTAAAACTCTAGAAAACAATTTTAAAAAACTGGCAAGAGAATCTAAGGAAAGCTCAATCACTCTTTTTGAAGATATTGCTAAGCTTGGAAATCCAATATATAAAATTAACAGCCCTAAAAATAGCGAAGTTGAAAAACTAATTATTAATAAATTAATCTGGGGTGATGCTTTTGAAAGTATTCCCAATACCAAATAAAAAAGTAAAAGCAAAGACAATATTGGAAACGAAATTAATAAAGCTTTCTCAAAAAGAAATCCAAAAGACATAAACAAAAGCTTGATAAATTCTGAATTTCTCATATTTACCAAATGTTCAACCCTAATGTTCAAAACAGAATCATGTATGCCAATCACAAAAAACCGAAGTAAAAAATCGCTTGACAAGAACAAAAGCAAAAATAAATAAGCAAAAATTTGCGAAATAACCATACTATCTTCTTCTGAAAAGATATCAAAAACATTTGCATAAGCAAGCCCAATTTGATTCGAAAAGAAAAATCCAACTAAATGAAAAACATTGAAAATTATACTAACAAAAAATGCCTGAATAAGGCCTAAAATAGCTTCTCCTAATAAAATTAACACAAAAGAAAACATATTATCTAAAGGATAAGTAACTTTAATCTTTTCAACAATAATTACAGAGAGAATCAAAGAAAAGAAAAAATTAAAATATCCAATTTTTATTGTTGAAAAAAATGGAGAAAATTTTAAAAACATAAAAATTCTAACCAACACAGGTAAAATTGTAAAAGATTTTAAAACCAAAAAATTCAAATTCAAAATTTCATCCAAATAATATAATATTATAATTTAAAGTCATAAATTAAACATTTTGCAATTGATTAAAAATCATATAAGTAAATTGTATAAGCTTATTTAAAATCCAAGGACCAAAAATCACAATAGTTAAAAGTATAACAATAATCTTTGGAATAAAACTTAAAGTTTGATCTTGAATTGAAGTAATAGCTTGAAAAATTGAAATCAAAAGACCAACTATAAGAGCTATAATCAACATTGGAGCTGATAAGATAATAATGTTTTCAATAGAAATTCTAATTAAATAAAGAATGTGTCCTGCAGTCATATATACCCTACATAAAACTTTTAATAAGGCCACTAGTAATTAAAGTCCAGCCATCTACCATTACAAAAAGAATCAACTTAAAAGGCAAAGATATCATTACAGGAGGTAACATTATCATGCCCATAGCCATTAAAACAGAAGCAACAATAATGTCTAAAACTATAAAGGGTAAAAATATTAAAATTCCCATCTTGAAGGCCACTTTAAGCTCATGCAAAATAAAAGCTGCAATTAAAACATGTGTTGGTACTTCGCTAAAATTTTTTGGTCGATCATAATTACTAATACTCATAAATAACCTAATCTCTTCATGGCTCCCATCAGACATTTGTTTATACATAAAAATTCTAAGAGGCGCAATTCCTTTGTTATAAAATTCATCAAAATTTATTTTCGACTCTTTAAGAGGCAAATAAGCTTGTTTATATATAACATTAAAAGTTGGCCACATAGTAAAAATAGTTAAAAACAAAGCCAATCCCATTATTATCTGAGTAGGAGGAGATTGTTGAAGAGATAAAGCACGTCTAATAAAATCTAAAACTATGGATATTCTCAAAAACGAAGTCATTAAAACTAAAAATGCTGGAGAAAGAGTAATAATGGTTAATAGAATCAAAAGCTGCAAAGAAAAAGCTATCTCTGAACCACTAATATTTTCAAAATTTAAAAACGGAAAATTAAGACCTTTGGTGGCCTGCAAAGATTTTGTTTGCGCAAAAGATAAACTTGTTACACTAAAAAATAAAAAAAAATTAAAACACTTTCTCAAAATAAACCCTCTAAAATTTTTTTAATCTATCTTGTTTATCCTTAAGCGAAGTCTCAATTTTCTTCTCAAGTTTAACATAATCATTACTGGAAAAAGGAACTTCTTCTTTTTTGAGCAGCATTTTCTTAAAGATTGATTTAAAAGAATCTTTCTTAGAAAAATTATTAATCTTGCTAAGCTTAAGTTTTAAATCTTCTAATTCTTCTTCAGATTTAATCTCTTTGAGTAAAGTAGAAGAATTGCTGGAAACTAAAAATATATAAACATTATCTAATATGTTTATAATTCTTATTGAGTTTTTAACATCTATCTCGTAAAAAACAAGCTCCTTAATCAAATCAGAATTTTGTTCATATTTGCTTTTTTTTGAATAAAAAATCAATTTTTTAAATAAAAAAAAGATAAAAAAAGCAATAAGCAAAAATAAAACTATCTTAACCAAATCCGAAATATTAAAAAGAGAAATTGCCTGAGTACTATCATTGTTAGTAAGATTTGCCTTATCCCCTTCAAAGATTGGCAAGCTAGATTCATTTTCTAAATCAGCAGATACTAAATTTACTTGCTTTTGTGAATTAGCATATGTAAAAAAATTAGAAAACGCTAAAAAAACTAAAAATAAAAACTTATTATTCATTTTTAGTTTTAATTATCTCAGTAATTCTAACTCCAAAATTTTCGTCAATTACAACTACTTCTCCCCTGGCAACTATTTTACCGTTTACTAAAATATCTACAGGCTCACCGGCAAGTTTATCAAGAGTAATAATCGTGCCTTCAGACATTCCAAGTATATCCTTTATTTTGCGCTCTGTTCTTCCAAGTTCTACAGTAAGCTGCATAGAAACATCCATTAAAAGCCCAAAATTACTAGGATCAACTCCTTCTGGTAAAGTATCAATTAAATCGGGAAGCTTAACCCCCTTTATTTCCGGCTTTTCTACATTATCACTTTTTTCATCTACACTCATAATTTAACCTCTTAATAATTTAAGTTATAATAAATAAAATAACTATCACTCAACCTCTTCTGTAAGCTCTTTTAATAAATCAAAACCTTTTATATCTCCAATTTTTTCTGTAATTTGTACTGAAATTTTATTGCCCATTAAACCCATTCTACATTTAAACTTTTCTTTAGTACCAACTTTTAAAGTTAAATCTTTATTTATTAGAGAAGATTCAAGATTTAAAACATCACCTTTGTCAAGCGATAAAATTTCTCTTACCTTCAGTTTAACTTCCCCTATTTCTGCTACCAAAGGCATCGCCGTATTTTCTAACTTTTCACGCAAAGCATCAAGATTTTCACTAGTGGTTCCAACCCCAATCAAAGAATGCCAATATCTTGTTGATAATTTTGAAACAATAGGTTCTATAGTAATATAAGGCAAACAAAAATTCATAAGCCCTTCCACCTTTCCTATTTTAACCTCAAGAGTTACTAAAATAATCATTTCTGTAGGGGGAACTATTTGAGCAAACTGTGGATTGACCTCAATATGCCCAAATCTTGGCCTTAGATCAACTACTTGAGACCAAGCCTCTCTCATATTAGCAAGTATACGAATAATAACACTTTCCATGACAGACTGCTCAATTTCTGTTAAATCTCTACTTTTATCTTTAATCGTATCTCCATCTCCCCCAAAAAGCCTATCTACTATAGCAAATGCTATGGTTGGATCAACTTCAAAAATAGCAGATCCTTTAAGTGGATCCATGTTTATTATTGCTAAAGTTGTGGGGTTAGGTATTGACCTAATAAACTCTTCATAAGTTAATTGGTCAACTGAAGCCACATGAACATGAACCATTTTCCTTAAAAGAGCAGAAAGTGAGGTTGTAGTATACCTAGCAAATGCCTCATGAAAACTTGAAACTGTTCTAACCTGTTCTTTTGAAAATTTATCTGGTCTTTTAAAGTCATATACCTTAACTTTTTGCTTTTTGCCTGTAGGACTAGATATAACATTAGAAAGGGATTCGTCTAACGATAAACTTTCAGATGAGTTGATAGACTCTAAAAGGCTATCTATATCGTCTTGAGATAAAGCTCCTGGATTGTTTGCCATTTAAAATTCCTTTAAATTTATTACATTATTACATATCAAAAATATCAATTTGGGTTAATGCTATTTCTTTTATTTCTCCATTTCTAAGAATACTATTAATTCTTGCCTTAATTTCTGCTTTTATTTGACTTTCGTTCTTTATTTCTTGACCAGTTCTTTGACTAAAATATTCTCTAATAATATCTTTTAAGCGCACTTTTTGTCTTCCAAGTTCATTAAGAATATTAACATTATTCTCTGCATACCCTAAAGCAAGCTTTACAACAAAAGTTTTTGGAGGAACATCTAAAGTATTACCCCTAATCTCATCTATACTTTCATACCATATAAGCATAGGCGGCTTTCCTAAGTATTCATTAGAAAAAACTGGGAAATCGCTAGGAGCTCCACTTTGGCTTACTACCATTTTAGATACAAAATAAGAAACAATTATCATTATTGCAACAGTAAATATTCCTATTGCAAGTATCTGCAAAATTTTTATTATAATATCAGGTAACAAACCACCTTTTCTACCAACATTAGAATCTCCCACATCTAAATTTTCATCGTCATTATTTGGCATAATAAAATTCCTCCTATTAATTTTTTATCTACAGTTTAAAAAACTATTACTGCGTAATTTCTTTAGGAAAACTTAAAGATGCATCCGTAGTAATTAATATATCAATTCTTCTATTATAAGCTCTGCCCTCAGGAGTATCGTCTGTTGCAATAGGTCTACTTCCGCCAAAACCAGCTACTTCAAACTTATTTTCAATGCTTTTAACATTAGATTGATCTAAATAATTCAAAATATGTTCTAGCATATTAACAGATCTTGCAGTAGAAAGCTCCCAATTGTTTTTCCAAGGCCCATTTACATCAGTGTCAATATTATCTGTATGCCCTTCTATTTTAAAATTATAGCCTCTAGAACTTAAAACCCCAATAAAAGATGCTATTTTTTGAATAGAATCTCTATTGTCTTCAAGCTTAACATCTGCACTAGCAGAATCAAAGAATGCATCTGCTGCAAGAGATATCACAATACCCCGCTCTTCCTGTCTAACTATAATATTTTTAGACTGGATTTTCTCAATAAATTCAATCATAGATTTATTTTTAGCAGTCTGGGATGCTTGTTTATTGCGCACAGTAGAAGGTAAAGACATAAAACTATTACTCAAATAAGATAATTTATTAAAATCTAAAGTTTTACCACCTTTAAAAAATCCTGCACCCGTGAAAGAAGCAGACATTATCCTTATCACATTTTCTTGAAAAATAATATCATTTAATGAAAACATTGTAACAAAAAATACAAGCAGCAAAGTAACCATGTCCCCATAAGTCACCATATAATCTGGAGATCCTTCATCACATTTTAAAGGCTTTTTAATTCGCAAAGCCATTATTCACCTCCAATACTATTACCAAGATGACTTCGATCTTTGGGAGTTAAAAAAGTCATCAATTTTTGCTCTAAAATTCTAGGATTGTCTCCGGACTGGATTGATAAAACACCCTCAATTATCATTGTCTTTACTGCAGCTTCCTCAGAATCAATCTTTTCCAACTTAAGTTGGACAGGAATAAACATTAAATTTGCCATTATGGTTCCATAAAGAGTTGTAATAAGAGCAACAGCCATAGAAGAGCCAAGCGCAGACTTGTCCTCTAGATTACCAAGAAGAGCTACAAGTCCAATAAGAGTACCCGTCATACCAAAAGCAGGGGCAAGCTTTGCCCAAGTCTTAAAAAGATCTGAACCGACTTTATGTCTTTCTTGCATTTGATCAAGCTCTAAATAAAGCATAGTTCTAATTACTTCGGGATCTGCACCATCAACAACGAGTCTCATTCCTGACTTAAAAAATGGATCATTAATTTGTTCAAGCTCGTCATCAAGAGACAAAAGACCTTCTTTTCTAGCCTTTTCTGAAAGCTCTACTAATATTTTTATAATAGAAATTTTGGCATAAGAATTTCTTCTAAAGAAAAAACCTAAATACGTTGGAATTTTTTTTACAGCAATAACTTCTGAAGAAGCCATAAGAGCAGAAAAAGATCCAACAACGGTAATAAAAACAGAACTTAAATCCCAAAAAACACCAAGTCCTGTGGGAGTAAATGCCATGGAAATTAAAATAGCCCCAAATCCAACTCCCCACCCAATTATACTAGCTAAATTCATAATTCAACGCCCCCATTTCCTTCTCTTACAATTTTTTCAAAAGAAGCAACTTCTTTCCTATACAACTTAATCCTATTGATCACCTCTTCAACTTTTTCTTTTACAATCAACTTCTTACCGTTCATAAGAAGAATTGTAGTATCAGGATTAGCTTCAATACTTTCAATATGACAAGGATTTAAATAATATCCAAAACCATTAAGCTTAGTTACAAAAATCATATTTTAAAAAACAATCTTGACTTAATTTTTCAATCTTACAAGTTCTTGCAATAATTGATCAGAAGTAGTAATAGTTTTAGCATTTGCCTGAAATCCTCTTTGAGTAACTATCATATCTGTAAACTGCTCTGCAAGATCAACATTAGCCATTTCTAAAACACCAGATCTAATATCACCAAGTCCAGCAAGCCCAGTTTCGCCTATTCTAGCTTGACCTGAATTGCTTGTTTCTACAAAATTAGTATCGCCTGATTTTGCAAGTCCTCCGGGATTCATAAAAGAAGCAAGAGCAATCTTGCCAAGATCTCGCCTTATTCCATTTGAATAAATACCAACTATGACACCATTTTGATCAATTTCATAATTTTCCATATATCCCATGCCATATCCATCTTGAATAATAGCCTTTGTGCTACTAGAATCAGCAAATTGAGTGATTGAATCGGTGTAGCTCCCAACTGTTCCTAATTTCAAATTTACAGTTTGCTGCTCACCAACTTCACCTACATTTGCTCCTGAAACATTAAATGTTATAGGAATTTGGAGAATATCTCCTTTTTGGCTTGGTTGCCCATTTAAAGTTGCCAATGCTCCTTCATTGTCAAACCCAAGTGTAAAATTTGAATTTTGCTCACCATTTATTAACACTGTTGCATTCCATAAATTAGGAGTATTTAAATCTTTTACAACCCTAAGTTCAAGAACACTAACATTTCCAAAACTGTCATACAATGACTTATTAACAACCCAAGTTCCACGTGCAATATCTGCCGAACTTGCACCTTCTTGAATTACAGGCAATCTCTTATCAAGGTTACAAGCAAAAGTAACATTTTTGGTAGATCTTGCTCCCTCTTTATCTCCAATTGGAATAATTAGATCTTCAACATCAGAAGCTGTATTGATAACCTTTTCACCTTCTAAATCTCTTGCCATCCAACCTTGAATTCGCATTCCATTTGCAGGATTTACAAGATGTCGATCAGAGTCCACATCAAAAGCACCAGCTCTTGTATAAAACAAATTTTTACCTTCTTTTAAAATGAAAAATCCATTACCACTAACCCCAAGATCAGATGCTTTTTGAGTACTTTGAAAAGCCCCTTGGGTGTGAATAGTGTCAATTGCGGCAACATTCATGCCTAACCCAACTTGCTTAGGATTAGTCCCCCCACGAGTATCAGTAGGGCGAGAAGCTCCAGAAATAGACTGCGATATCATATCCTGAAAATTTACTCTTCCCTTTTTAAAACCAATTGTATTTACATTAGCAATGTTATTACCAACAACATCCATTCTTGTTTGATGATTCTGAAGTCCAGAAACACCAGAATATAAAGACCTCATCATATAATTACTCCTCCAAACCTACCGATAATATGTTTTTATATACATAATAATTACCATTAACCATAATTTGGGGTATTGCGCCTGTCTTAATGTTTGTGACACGACCTTTAACAATCTCCCCATCACCATGCTGAAATTTAATCACTTTGCCTAACAAATCCAAATCTTTTCTTATTTCTAAAGAAGATGAAAGTTTTTCAAATGACTTGCTCATATTGGCCATTTGCTCAAGAGACGAAAATTGCGCCATTTGAGCAATAAATTCTTTATCCTTCATTGGATTTGTAGGATCTTGATACCTAAGCTGAGTAATGAGCAACTTTAAAAAATCGTCCTTACCAAGGTTAACCTTATTAGCTACATTGTCAACCTTAAAATCTGATCCTTTTTTAATTTTATTACTAATAGTCAAATTAGAAACACTTTCAATACCATTCATTTTACTCATTTAACTTCACCTTCTAAACAATCAAATTAATATTCTTATCTACATCGTAAGAAAATTCAACTTCTTCTTCAATTTGAAAAAATTTATTATAACCAAAATAAAAATTTTGATCCTTAGAATCATCTTTAAAATTTTTAGAAAAAGAATTTAAATTTTCGCCTGCAAGAAAAAGATTTAAGCTGGCATTAAAACCACTCTCACCAAGCATTTTATTTAATGAATGCATATTTTGGTCAAAAAGCATTTTAACATTTTGATTATCCACTATGATCTTTCCCAATAAATTATTATTAGAATCAAGGTTTAAATTAATTCGTATACTACCAAGCTCTTTGGGCTTTAAAACCAACTTAATCTCTCCTGTATTATTCGATTTTAACACAATTTTAGCTTTATCCACAATATTTTTATTAATCTTTAAATTCCACTCTGGCTTTAAACTGTTGACAAAATCAAAACTATCAACCTCTTTAGAGCTTTTTATATTATAATTGGTAAATTCTTCAACAAAACCTTTTAAAGAATCGTCCGATATTTCTTTAACCTTATACCTACCAACAAAATTTTGACCATCAATTGTATTTAAGCTAAACTTTGAAAAAACAAAATCATTATGATAATCATTGTTTTTCTTAAAATTTTTTACATCAATATTAATAACATTTTCTTCTTTCTTTTCATCATTCAAACTGACATGACTATTATAATTAATCAAAGCAGTTGAAGAATCAAAACCTAAAAAAGAACTTAAATCATTAAAAGCCAAACAAAGTCTTTCAATTTTTTCAAAAAATTTTTCTTTACTTAAAAGATCAAAATTATCAAAATTAAACGTTAAATTTTCTTTAATATTTAAACCTTCAAAATCTAAAAAAACATTCATTCTAGCAATCAAGGATTTCAAATCAGAAACAAAAGCCTCATTATCAAGTTTTTTTAAAAAAAAAGATTTATTTAAAGGCGATTTTTTTAAATTTTTAGCAATAAGTCCATTATCTTTAAAAAAATTTAAAAAATCAAATATCATAAATTTTGCTTTAGCTAATTTCTTAGATTCAAAAGACATAATATTAAAAAAAGAACCCGTATTCTCTCTAGACTCCGTTTTAGAAACATTTGAATTTAATCCTTTAATTGTATTCAAGAGATTAAATTTATTGCCATAAGCTTTACTTAAATTTAATAAATTACTCATATAAGCACTACTCCAATGAACTAACAGACATTTTTCTAATCAATATAGCAGCTTTCTTAGCATCCATAAGAGACAACCAATAAGGAACAATTGAAATACGACCTTCTTTTTTAGAAAGCTCTTCAATTTTTCGCATATAAGATATTGCAAGCTCAGGATTTAAATCCTCAAGCCGCTTAACAGCATCTTCTGGCGGCATATTCATTAAGTATACAGCTGTTTGTAAAATATTTGCTTCCTCGTCATTATATTTATTTATAATGTCATCTATTACCTTTTGTTTTAAATCCAAATCTTTCTGCTTTTGCTTAAGCTCAAATTCAAGCTTATTTAAACTGTCTTCTCTTAATTTTAGATCTTCTTTAAGCTTTTCAATCTGCTGATTCTTAATATCAATAGCTTCCCTTTCCTTAATAAGTCTAGCTTCATCAAGAATTATATTAGAATTATGATCAAAGACTAGAGAAGTTTCTCCTAAAAACTTAGTTCTTATAAACTTAGGGAAATATCTCTTAGTATTATACATTCCAAGAAAATCAATAGAGAATAATACAAAGAAAAACAAAATAACAATTAAACATAACAAAAAAAATGCCCTAAAAAAAAACGATAAAAAATTACTCACTTTCAATCCTCAGATTTTGACAAACTTTATAATTTACATACTCATCTAGCAATAAGCTTTCCTTCTTTTCTCTATTTCTAATTATAGAATTATTTAAAGTTTTTATTAATATCTTAATCTTTTTTTCTTCCCTATACTTATTCACATAAGTATCATAACACTCATTATAATTTTTTCTAAGTTTTTCAAGAATTTTAAAATTTTGTTTTTTTTTATAATTTAAACAGTCTATATAACCTCTTATAAAAAGATCATCGGGACTATTCAAGCTTTTTAAAATATTGGGAATTTCATCTGAAAACTGATTTATTTTTGAAATTTTTTTATTTACATCCATTAAGTCTCTCTCACTTAACTTTCGATAGTAAGTTCTAATGGTTAATATTCTATTAAGCTTTTGTTTTCTAAAGTTTAAATCATTCAAAATAATATTTCCCTTATTTCATCTTCTAAATTTTCAAAATCAAATGTCTCATTTATTCCTTGAGAAATAAAATCAATAATCTTAGGATACTTGGAAATTGCAAAATCAACATCCTTATTGGATCCTTTAAGATAAATCCCAGTTCTAACAAGATCTTCATAATCTTTATAAACAGATAATAAATTTCTGGCTTTCATTATTAATTTTTGTTTTTCTAAACTCATTATTCTATGAACAGATCTTGACGTTGAACTAAGAACATTTATAGAGGGATAAATCCCTCTATCAAACAAATCTCTATCTAAAATAATATGACCATCCAAAACAGCCTTAATATTATCGACTACAGGCTCTGTAAAATCATCCCCCTCAACAAGAACAGTATAAAACCCAGTAACACTTCCGCCATTACCATTAAACCCTGATCTCTCAAGTAAAATTGGGATTTCAAAAAAAACAGAAGGGGGGTAGCCTTTAGCTACTGGAGGTTCTCCTAAGGAAAGAGACATCTCCCTTTTAGCATTTGCAAACCTAGTAATAGAGTCAAAAAGCAAAGCAACATCTTTGCCTTGCTCCCTAAAGTATTCTGCTATCATAGTAGCAACATAAGCTCCCTTATACCTTGATATGGGTGATTCATCAGAAGTTGAAACAACTAAAACACTTTTTTTTAAACGCTCCTCACCAAGTTCATGTTCAATAAACTCATTAAGCTCTCGACCCCTTTCCCCAATAAAAGCAATAACGTTCACATCTGCATTTGAATTTTTTGCAATCATAGCAAGCAAAGTAGACTTACCAACACCAGCACCAGAAAAAATACCAACTCTTTGCCCTTTAGCAACTGGTAAAAATCCGTCAAGAACCTTAACCCCTGTTAATATTTGCTCTTCAAAAATACTTCTATTAATTGGATTAATTTTTTCAAAAATTAACTCTTTATATCTATTGTTTAAAAATGCCCCTTTATTATCAATAGGCCTACCAAGAGAATCAATAACTCTTCCTAAAAGCTCATCACTGAGATTTATTTCTAGCCCTTTGTTTAAAGAATAGACTTTATTTCCAACTTCAATCCCACTAAATCCTTCATAGGCCATAAGACTAACATAAGGACCATTAAATCCCAAAACCTCAGCACATACTTTTTTATTATTTCTTTGATCAATTAAACACAAATCTCCAACGGCACACTGAGGTCCCAAACTTTCAACTAAAAGACCTTTTATCTTTTGCACTCTACCAACAAAAGATACAGTTTCAATATCATCTACTTGTCTTAAATAATCTTCAAAAAAATTGCTCACTAAAATTCCTTTGGATATTTAACTTAACAATGAAAAATTTTTAAACTTTTCCTCTATTTTATCAAGCTGAGAAGAAATACGCGCATCAATCTCTCCAAAATTAGTTTCAATTATACAGCCGCCTTTGCCTATGTTGGGATCTTCTATGATTTCTAAGTTTTCTATAACATCAAACCTAGAAATAAAATCACTCTTTTTATGTCTAACAATATCTAAATCATCAAGATTTACACGAATAGTAATCTGTGTTTTATCTTTTACCCTTTTCAACACTTCATTAACATTTTCTAAGACAATGTCTTTTTGAGAATCTGTAATTTTCTTAATAACCTTAATTGCAATTTGCATGACAAGACTTACTATCTGGCCACCCGATGATTCAAGAATACCTTTTCTTTCGGCAATTAAAGTTGCTATTATACTATGCAATTTCCTCATAACTTTGTCAAAATCTTCAAAACCGCTTTCATAACCTTTACTATATCCCTCTTGCCTACCCTTAGCTATTGCTATCTCAAGATCTGTTTTTAATTTTTCTTCATACTCTCTTACCAATCTTTCAATCTCAGCATTAGATTCAGCCTCAATAGATTCCTTCTTATTAATAGCTTCTCTTTGTAAAAGATCTGCTTCTTGCTTGGCTGCTTCCAGCACTTCATTGGCTTTTATCTTAGCTTCTTCAATAAGCCTCTTAGACTCAATTTGGACTTCTTCTTTGGCAAGTTCTTGTCTTTTAGCAAGCTCTTCTTCAAGTCGTAATTTTTCATCTCTTAGAAATTGCAACTCTTCTTTAAGATTGGTAATTTGACTGTCTATGTCGTAAACCTTACCTTCTTTCTCCTTAATTTCTAAAGATTCAAAAACAGGCTTTGCTATCTCAACAAATTCAAACTTTACTGAATTATCAACTTCTGACGATTTATATAAAACCTTAGGCAAACAAAACTCCTTTATCAGACAAGCACATCTTCTTCACCGCCTCTTGAAATAACTATTTCTCCCTGTTCTTCTAATTTTCTAATAAGAGAAACAATTTTTTGCTGGGATTCTTCAACGTCTTTTCGCCTAGTAGGCCCCAAAAATTCCATATCTTCCTTAAGCATTGAAGCTGCTCTTTTGGACATGTTTTTGAAAATTTTTTCTTGGACAGGAATATCTACAGATTTTAAAGCTTTTGCTAATTCTTGACCATCTATTTCTCTTAAAACCCTTTGTATAGATCTGTCATCAAGCAAAACTATATCTTCAAATACAAACATCTTCTTCTTAATTTCTTCCGCAAGCTCTGGATCTTCCTCTTCAAGAGACTCAATAATAAACTTTTCTGTCTTTCTATCAGCCATATTAATTATCTCAACAACATTGTCAACCCCTCCTGCTGATGTGTAATCTTCTGAAGAAAGAGAAGCTAGTTTTTTCTCAAGAACTCTCTCAACCTCTCTTACAACCTCAGGAGAAGTTCTATCCATTAATGCAATTCTTCTTGCAACATTGGTTTGTACCTCTGTAGGCAAACTAGAAAGAATAAAAGAAGCCTTTTGGGGATCAAGATATGAAAGTATTAAAGCAATTGTTTGAGGATGTTCTTGTTGAATAAAGTTTAAAATATTTGCAGGATCTGCTCTTCTAACAAATTCAAAAGGCCTAGACTGTAAAGCAGACCCCAAATTATTAATAATGTCAACTGCTTTTTGAGTCCCAAGAGATTTTTCAAGAAGCTCTCTTGCATAATCAATTCCACCCTTTTGAATAAATTCTTGAGCCATCATTAATTCTTTAAACTCTAAAAGAACATTATCTTTAAGCTCAGAAGTAATTGTCTCAAGCTTTGCTATCTCAAATGTCAAAGACTCTATCTCTTCTTGAGAAAGATACTTAAACACTTTAGAAGAGATTTCAGAACCTATTGAAACCAACAAAATAGCAGCCTTTTGCTTACCTGTTAAAGCAGAAACATCAAGAATCTCCTTTTCTTTTTTTTCTTCCATATCAATTACTACCTTCTACGCATTTTTCAAAAGCCATGTTCTTATAAGCTTGGCAACATCTTCTGGCTTTTCCCTGGCTAAAAGCTCAGCATTGCTTTGAAGCTCATCACCTTCCCTAATTCCACCAACAACATCATCAACGCCAATATCATCCCCACTATCCATTAAGGCTTGTTGACGTCTCAAATGTGCTTGCTTTGCCAATTCCTCTTCTCTAAGACGTCTTCGCCTTTCAAGTTCTCTAGAAATAGCAAAAAATATTGTAAATACTAAAATTAATAATGAAAATATTATACTTGCAATAAATAAAAAATATTTAAACCTTTCACTTGCAAAATAGTTCTCATCTATTTTTCTAAATTCATTCATACGATCAAAAGATATATTTCTAACTGTTATTGAATCGCCTCTTTCTGGCTTATATTCAAAAGAACTTTGCAAAACATCTTCAATATTCTTTATTTCTTCTAATGCCATAGGCTTATATTCTCTTTTTCTCATTCCATTTTCTATTACGAAATTTCCCTTCTCATCATAAACAAAGCTCCAAATACCATCCACAAAAATACCAAGAGAAACACCTACGATCCTAGCCGGCTCTTTTTCACTTGTGGATTTTTTTTCATTTAAAGCAACATTTTTGATCTCTTGAGACTCATTATATTTACCAGTAATATCGCTTAAATCCTGATACTCAGGGGGAGTATTGCCTTCTTGACCAGGAGGCCCCCACGGACTATATCCTTGCCCCTGATATTCTTTTTTCTGAGTCTGAGAAGATATAATAGTTGAATCGCTTACTTTTCTGGTGTTATAAGAAGCTTTTGGATCTTGAGATTGAAGCTCAATAGGAGCATACTCTTTAGACTCTATAGTTTCTTTTGAGGTGTCAAGTTTTACATTTACTCTTGCTATCATAAATCTATCAACAGATAAAACCTTACTTAATGCAGAGTCAATTTCTCCCCTAAGCATAGCTTCATACTTAAGCTTTAACTTACGTTCTTTTTCTGCTAAGTCTATCCTATCTATTCCATCTAAGTTAGAAAAATCATTTAAAATAGTTCCACTATTATCAACAATAGCAATATTATCAGATTCAAGACCCTCAATGGCATATTGAATAAGCTTAACAAGCCCTTCAACTTTTTTTCTATTAGTAATAATATCAGAGCCAGGTCTTGGGGTAATTCTAACAGATGCCTTAACAGGCTCTTGCGCCTCCTTAAAAAGAGCTTTCTCGGGCATAACAAGATTCACACTAACAGCATCAACATCATCTAAAGCTACAATATGCTGCTCAACAGCTCTTGTAATAGATCTTCTAAGATTAATGCTTCTTTCAAAATCAGTAATAGTCCATCTATCAATATCAAACAAAGCCCATGGATCCATATGAATAGGCACAAGCTCTTCTCTTACAAGAATTGCTCTCATTTTCTTTGCAAGCTTTTCATCATCTAAATAAATTCTTCCATCGGAACTCAAAAAATATTTAACATTTTCTCTATCAAGTCTTTGCGATATCCTATCTAAGAGATATTGATCTTTAATCTCAACTCCAAAAAGAGCAATACTTTGACTTTTAGTAGAAAGTCCTATCAAAAAAACAAACGCAAGAATAACAAAAAAAATAATCAATCCTAAGGCTATTTTCTGAACCGTACTAGCTTTTTTGAAGATTCCTTTTGCTGAAACAAAAAAATTAGTAAAAAAATTGCTCAAAATCTTATGGCTCCTTAACGAATATTGATTATATCTTGATAAGCCTTCATACCTCTCTCAACAACAGCCTTTAAAATGCTTAACTTCATATTAGCTTTAGAAATCGCTATTACAAAATCATGAACATCAACACTACTAGGTTTAAGAACAGCTTGTTCCATAACTTTAGAAACATTTAATTGACTTTTGTTGACATCAGTAATCGTATTTATTAAAACATCCTTAAATGTTTTAATATCATTGCTTTTGGCAATGCTTTTAGAAGAACCAAAAAGATTCACATCAAAATGCAAAGGATTTTTTTTAACCAAATTAATATTATTCTCTGTAAAAAAAGCATCTATTCTCATCAATGATCTCTCCTTTAGCTTTGAAGTATAGCTAATGCACTTCTAAACATAGACTTACTACTATTAATAACAGTAGAATTTGCCTCATAAGCACGAGAAGCTGAAATCATATCTACCATTTCTTCAACTAAATTGACATTAGGAAGCTCCACATAACCTTTTTTATCTCCAAAACTTATTGAATCAGGATGGGTTGGGTCATATTTTAACTTTAGTGGAGACTTATCTTTTTCAATGCTAGCAACCCTAACTCCTTGCCCAATACCATTATCAAGATAATCTGGAATAAAAGGACCTTTCCAATAAGGATTATTAACCCTTGGTGCAAAAATAATCCTTTGCCTTCTATAAGGTCCACCATCAGGAGTTCTAGAAGTAGAAACATTTGCAATATTATTAGAAATAACATCTATCCTCAACCTTTGTGCTGTCAATCCCGTTGAAGCTACATTAATGCTTGAAAACAATCCCATTTTACATTCCTTAAAATATTAATTTATTTTAATACAATATTTATACTTTTAAAATAATGCGACTGAACATTGGTCATAAGATGATACATCATTTGATTTTGTACAAGTGACTTAATCTCAGAATCAATATCAACATTATTGCCATTATTATTCATGGTTGAAAAATGATCAAGAAGTCTATGAGGCTTAATATCTAAATACTCTGGATTTTTAAGTCTAGACAAATGCTTATCACTAGATTTGATTAAGTTTAGATCATTTCTATTTTTATTTAAAAAAGCCTTTTCCAGCTCTGACTCAAAAGAAATTTTACTTCTCTTAAAATTTGGAGTATTTACATTTGCTATATTGTCAGAAATAACGCTTTGTCTTAAACTTAGAACATCTAAATACCTATGTGAAAAATCTATAGATCTTTCAAAATCATTCAAATTAAAACCCCCTCGTTTAAAATTGCTTTTAACTAAATTATATAATAATTTAAATCTTTTTGTTCGTTAATTTGTATTTTTTTATTAACATAGTCCAAGTTTATTTCAAATTTTTTCAACTTACTACCTGGCACTTCAAAAAAAAGATCTGCAAGCACTCTTTCCATAACACCGTGAAGTCTTCTGGCACCAAGATTTTCATTCTCAAGATTCATATTAAAAGTAAGCTCTGCAATTCTATCTACAGCCTCCTCGCTAAACTTTAAATCTAAATTATAAACCTTAAACATCGCAACATATTGCTTTATTAAAGAATTTTTTGTTTGTTTTAAAATTTTTTTTAAATCGTCTATGCTTAGACTCTTAAGCTCAACCTTAATTGGAAATCTCCCTTGAAGCTCGGGTATTAAATCAGAGGGTTTAG